>JAEZAR010000119.1 GCA_023430425.1 Actinomycetes bacterium
ACCGAGGGCCGCGGAGGCCACGAGGGGCGGGCCCGCGGTGCCGCGCAGGACGTCGGCGGCGAGCGCGGTGCGCAGGGGCTCCAGGAGGATGTCGCCGGCGCGGGCCAGCTCGCCGCCGACGACCACCATCTCCGGGTCGAGCAGCGTGCACACGCCGGCGAGGTGACGGCCGAGCGTCCGGCCCACCCGGCCGAGCGCCACCGCGAGGTCGGCGTCGCCGTCGAGGGCCTGCGCGACGACGTCCCGCAGGGCGAGGTGGCCGTGGCCGCTCTGCACCGCGCCGAGCAGGGCACCGGCACCTGCCGTCGTCTCCAGGCACCCCCGGTTGCCGCACCGGCAGGGGGCGCCGTCCGGGTCCACGACGACGTGCCCCAGCTCGCCGGCGATGCCGCTGCGCCCGTGCACGAGCCGGCCGTCGACGACCAGCCCGAGGCCGATCCCGAACGAGGCCCGGACGTAGACGAGGTTGCGCAGGCCGATCGCGGCGCCGATCCGGTTCTCCGCCAGGGCCCCGAGGTTCGCGTCGTTCTCCACCCGCACGGGCACGCCGAGACGGTCGCCCAGCACCTGGGGGACGGGTACCCAGTCCCAGCCGCGCAGGACGCCCGACGCCGAGACCATCCCGGTCGCGGCGTCGACGGGGGCGGGGATCCCGACGCCGACCGCCAGCACCTCGGTCATCGAGGCGCCGAGCGAGTCGACCATCTCCTCGATGAGCAGCGCCACCCGGTCGAGCCCGCTGTCGGCGCGGTGGTCGGGGGGCAGGGGGAGCCGCTGCTCGGCCACGACGCGCTGGGTGACGTCGGCGAGGACGGCGCGCAGCGAGCGCTCCGCGAAGTGCACGCCGGCGACCAGCCCGAGGTTGCGGGCCAGCGTGACCATCTGGGCCCGCCGGCCGCTGCGCGAGGTGGGCGCCGTGCTCAGCACGCCGGCGGCGGTGAGCTCCTTGACGATGTTGGAGATGGTGGCCGCGGACAGGCCCGTCACGCCGACGAGCTCGACCTGGGTGATCGCGCCGCGCTGCTGGACCGCATCGATGATCCGGGCGCGGTTCGCCTCTCGCAGACTCGTCTGCGAGCCTGGCGGGACCCGGTCCGTGGGCACGGCAGAGAGTATCGCGCGGCTTGCCTTCACTTGTTGACGCCAATGGTCCCGAAACGGTTTGATTGCGGTGCCGGTCCGCGGGACGCCGCATGGGCCGCGCGTCGTTCGGCTGAGAGTGCGATGCGGTCCCGCCGGTCCGGCGGGGCCGCATCGCGCGTCCGGGCCCGGGCCGCCACCACCCGACGCGAGGGCCACCGACGTCCCGCTCCGGGCCTCGCCCGCGCCCCCCGGCGACGTCCGCATGCTGAGATGCGAAACTATCGCTTCGCAGCGGGACCCGCGGGACCGGTCACAGGAGCGGCGCTGCGGCGTCCTCGTCGTCCACCCAGGTCGCTGGACTGGGAGGGCTCCCATACCGGCACCCAGGGCCACGGGCCGGTCCCGGCCCGAAACTATCGCCGTGCCACGGGTCCGTTGACCAGTGGCAGACCCGGACAAACAGTGTGCGGGTCACACGGTGTGACCGGACCACGGGGCGGTCGTCCGGGAACGAGGGGGGCACCCGCCGCGGGTCCGAGTGGACCGCAGGAGGACACCACCATGACGGACGTCATGACGCCGCAGACGCGGCGGGCCACGGCGGCGCGACGGCGGCGGGCGGTCGTCGCGCTCGCCGCGGCCGCCACCCTGGGGCTCGGGTACGGCATCGCCCAGGCAGCCGTGACCTCGAACTCCACCGGCACGAACAACGGCTACTTCTACTCCTTCTGGACCGACGCGCCGGGCACCGTCTCCATGGAGCTGGGCTCGGGCGGCAACTACTCCACGCGGTGGAGCAACACCGGCAACTTCGTGGCCGGCAAGGGCTGGGCGACCGGCGGACGCCGGACCGTCCAGTACTCCGCGCAGTTCACCCCGTCGGGCAACGCGTACCTCACGCTCTACGGCTGGACCCGCGGCCCGCTCGTCGAGTACTACATCGTCGAGAGCTGGGGCACGTACCGGCCCACGGGCACGTTCATGGGCACGGTGACCAGCGACGGCGGCACCTACGACATCTACCGGACGCAGCGGGTCAACCAGCCGTCCATCGAGGGCACCGCGACCTTCTACCAGTACTGGAGCGTCCGCCAGCAGAAGCGCACGAGCGGCACGATCACCGTCGGCAACCACTTCGACGCCTGGGCACGCGCGGGCATGAACCTCGGCAGCCACGACTACCAGATCATGGCGACGGAGGGGTACCAGAGCTCGGGCAGCTCCAACGTCACGATCGGGACGACGTCCGGCGGCGGCAGCACGCCTCCGCCGAGCGGCGGCGGGAGCAGCGGGTGCACCGTCAGCGTCACCCGGGCCGAGGACTGGTCGGACCGCTTCAACGTCAGCTACTCCGTCAGCGGCACCAACAGCTGGCGGGTGAGCATCAACCTCGGCAGCGGGCAGAGCCTGCAGAACAGCTGGAACGCGAGCGTCAGCGGCACCAGCGGCACGCTCACCGCCACGCCGAACGGGTCGGGCAACGCCTTCGGCACCACCATCTGGAAGAACGGCAACAACGCCACGCCGACGGCGTCGTGCACCGCGACGACCGGTGGCAGCACGCCGCCACCGACCGGCACCTGCTCGGTCAGCGTGACGCGCGGCCAGGAGTGGGGCGACCGCTTCAACGTCGGGTTCTCCGTCAGCGGCACCAGCAGCTGGCGCGTGAGCATCAACCTCGGCAGCGGCCAGACCCTGCAGAACAGCTGGAACGCGAACGTCAGCGGCACCAGCGGCACGCTCACCGCCACGCCCAACGGCGCCGGCAGCTCCTTCGGCATCACCGTGTACAAGAACGGCAACTCCGCCACACCGACGGCGAGCTGCACGGCCACCTGAGCCGTCGGTGCGGTGCCGCCGTCGCGTCGCCCGGCGGCGGCAGCAGGCCGGCCCGGGCCTCCCCCGCCCGGGCCGGCC
>JAEZAR010000124.1 GCA_023430425.1 Actinomycetes bacterium
GGGGCGGGGCGCAGGGCGGCGCGGCGGCCGGGTTCACCCGGCGACCGTGGCGTGTCGACGTCACGAGTCGATCACGATGCGTACGGGACCCCAGCGCCGGCGGCACGGTGCTCGTTCCAGCACCGAGAGCACCACCCGATCCATCACGGAGCCCACCATGAGAGCACTGACCCGGCGCGGGGGCACCCGCCGCGCCCCACGCCCGTCCCTGCGCCGGCCCGTGGCTGCCACGGCCGCCGCGGCGGTCGGCATCGGCCTCGCCGTCACGGCTGTCGCGTCGCCGGCGTCCGCGGCCTTCATGGACGGCCTCGTCACCTACGACTACCCCGCGGCGTCGGTCATCGGCGACGACGCGGTGTGGACGGTGCCCTACACGGGCCACCCCTGGTACCCGCTGCAGCGTCAGGACCTGGTGGTCGACGGGGGCGACGTGGTGCTCGGGGACCCGGTGGACGTGGCCCGGCTGTGCACCCCGGCCGTCGCCGAGCACGACGGCCACGTGGCCTACCGCCGGGACCCGGACTGCGGCCTCGTGCTGCGCGCACCCGACGGGACGGAGACGCTGCTGAGCACCCCGGAGGGCTGGGCGAGCAGCGCCGCGATGAGCGCCGACTGGTACGCCGACACCACGGTGCTCCACGACCTCGCCACGGGCGAGGAGTGGGCCGTCGCGGACCTCGTCGTGCCGCCGCCGGCCGGCTGGGACGTGTGGGTGGAGGACGTCGCCGTCAGCGACGCGCTCGTCGCCTGGGACGTGGTGTACTTCCCGGCCGACGACTACTGGGCCGACGTCGTCACGTCGGTCCAGGTCGCGCCCCTCGGCCCCGGGGGCCCGGGCGCCGTCGTCGAGCTCGACGAGGGCCCCGTGGGCGGTGACCTCGTCCTCGCGGGCATCGGCGCCGCGGAGGTCGCCTGGGTCCGCAACACCCCCGCGGTCGTCGAGGGGGGCCGGAACGGCGTCGACACGGTCTCGGTCCCGCTGGGCGACCTGACCGCGGCGCCGCAGGTCCGTCCCCTCGACGCGACGGGGCAGGTGGCGGACTGGTGGGCCGGCAAGGCCTGGGTCGAGGACCGCACGGTCACCGTGGCGGTCGGGCGGCGAGGCCCGTTCATCGGCGACGTGCTGCACGAGGTGGACCTCGCCTCCGCCACCCCGCCGGGGGAGGGGGAGTGGTTCTCCTACGTCACGGTGCTCGACGTCCGGGGTGACCTGCGCGTCGTGCTCGACGAGGGGGTCCCCACCGGCTCGCGCACGATGCTGTGGGACGCGACCGGCCGAGAGCTGCACCGGGCGCCCGCGCCCCTCGTCGTCTCGGACGTCGAGCCGCCCAGCGGGGCACCCGAGGGCGGCACGCGCGTGCGGATCCGCGGCGCGGGGTTCACCGGGGCCACGGGCGTGACGTTCGGGGGTGTGCCCGGGACCGACCTGGCGGTGGTGGACGCCGCCACGATCGAGGTCACGACCCCGCCCGGGACCGCGACCGTCCCCGTCGTGGTGACGACGGCCTCGGGCGCCAGCGGGGTGCCGCTGACGGCCCGCTTCTCCTACACGGGCCTGGTGGGCCTCATGCCGGTGCGCGTCGTCGACGCGCCCGCCGTGACCCCCGGGGTCCCGACCTGCGTCCAGGTCGCCGGTACCCACGGTGTGCCCGCGGACGCGACCGGGGTGCTGGTCAACGTGACCACGGTGCGGCCCACCGGCCCGGGTCACGTGGTGCTGTACCCCGACGACGCGGGCGACGGCTCGACGCCGGTCCCCACCGCGTCGACGGCGAACTTCGAGGTCGGCCGGGACGTCGCGAACGCGGCGACCGTCGCGCTGCCCGAGAGCGGGCGGCTGTGCTACCTGACCCGGGGCGCGGCGTCCGTGGGCGTCCTCGTCGACGTGACGGGGTACCTGCTCGACGCCGCGGGGGTCGTGACGCAGTCGCCCGAGCGCCTGCTGGACACCCGGCCCGGGGCGCTGCACGTCGGGTCCGTGACAGGCCCGGTCGAGCCGCACCGCGTCTACACGGTCCAGGTCGCGGGGCGCGCGGGCGTCCCGGCGGGCGCGACGGCGGTGCTCGTCAACGCCACCGTCACCGGCGCCGCCGCGCCGGGCAACCTGCGGGTCTTCCCCGGCGGCGGTGACGTGCCGGACACCTCGGTGGTCAACTACGCGCCCGGCGTCGACAAGGCGAACTCCACGATGGTGCCCTTGGTCGACGGTGCGCTGTCCTTCTGGTCGGACACGTTCGCGCCGGCGTCGACGAGCCCCGTGCACGTGGTGCTGGACGTCGTCGGGTACCTCACCGGAGGCAGCGCGCTCGTGGCGGTCGACCCCGTCCGGATCGAGGACACCCGGATCTGGACCGACCCGGGGCGGCTGGAGTGGCTGCCCCCGCGGGAGGCCGTGTCCTTCCCGGTGTCGGCGATCGGGCCGGTCCCGGACGACGCGACCGGCGTGGTGCTCAACGTCACGGCCGTCCGGCCGCGGGCGGACGGGAACCTGCGGGTCTACCCGGACAGCGACGGGACCGGGCGCACCCCGCCGCCGGGGGCGTCCACGCTCAACTACATCCCGCACCGGGACGTCGCGAACCAGGTCGTCGTCGCGCTGCCGTCGGACGGCTACGTGACGCTGTGGTCCGACACGTTCGACTCCCACAACATCCCGGACGTGGCGATCGACGTGGTCGGGTACGTGCGCGCGACGTCGGACCGCTGACCCCGCCGGATCGGGTCCTGCCGGCAGGACCCCCTGCGCCCACCGCCGACGCGCGGCAGCAGGGGGTCCTGCCTCGGCGTCGGGGCACGCTCGGGCCGGCGGGGGGGCGGGCCCCCTGTCCGCGGTGATCTTGCTGGTCACGACGCTGCGGCTCCGCCGAACGGGTGACCAGCGGTTCGAGGTGCGAGAAGCGCTTCTCGGGGTGACAGTGGCCGGGCGGGTGAGATCGACGGCATCTCCCCGGCTCTTCGGACCACCTCGGGGGGACGGCGACTCATGCGGGTGCTCGGCGTCAACGCGATCTACCACGACCCGTCGGCGGCCCTCGTGGTCGACGGCGAGGTGGTCGCCGCGGCGGAGGAGGAGCGGTTCTCCCGGCGCAAGCACGGCAAGCGCCCCGTGCCCTTCTCGGCGTGGGAGCTGCCCGAGCTGTCGGCGCGCTGGTGCCTGAAGGAGGCCGGCCTGCGCCCGCAGGACCTCGACGCCGTCGCGTACTCCTTCGACCCGGCGCTGTCCAAGCCGGCCGACGAGCTGGGTCTCGACGACCCGTGGGACCACCTGCGCACGACGTACGCCGAGCGTGCGCCCCAGTTCCTCGCCGCGGCGCTGCCCGGGCTGGACCCGGCGCAGGTCCGGTTCGTGCCGCACCACGTGGCGCACGCGGCGTCCGCGGCACTCGCCGCGCCGCAGGGGCCGTCCGGCTCGGTGCTCGTGCTCGACGGGCGGGGCGAGCGCGCCTCCCACCTCGCGGGGCGCTACTCCGGCGGGCGGCTCGAGGTGCTGTTCACCCAGGAGCTGCCCCACTCCCTCGGCCTGGTCTACGAGTCGCTCACCGAGCACCTGGGCTTCCTGCGCTCCAGCGACGAGTACAAGGTCATGGCGCTCGCGTCGTACGGGACGCCGCGGCACCTGGCGGAGCTTCGCGAGATCCTCCGGCCGACCGGCGACGGCGGCTTCGTCGCCGAGCCGCCCGACTGGTCGCGCTGGGCCCCGCGCCGGGACCCCGACGCGACCCTCACGGAGGACGCCTGGCGAGGCGCGCACGCCGACCTCGCAGCCTCCGTGCAGGCGCGCCTGGAGGAGGTGCTCGTCGAGCTCGCCCGCTGGGTCCACGCGCAGACCGGCGACCGCGTCCTGACCATGGCCGGGGGGACCGCGCTCAACTGCGTCGCCAACTCGCGGATCTGGCGCGAGACGCCGTTCGAGGAGGTCTGGGTGCAGCCCGCCGCGGGCGACGCCGGCACCTCCCTCGGCGCGGCGCTGCAGGTGAGCGCGGACGGCGGGGAGGTCGCCGCGCCGATGCCGTCGGCCGCGCTGGGGCGGCGGTGGTCCGACGACGACCTCGCCGCCTGGCTGCGCGGCGCCGCGGTCCCGTTCACCACCCCGGACGACCTGGCCGAGCAGGTGGCTGACGTCCTCGCCGCCGACGGGGTCGTCGCGTGGTTCGACGGCCGGGCGGAGTTCGGGCCCCGGGCGCTCGGCCAGCGGTCGCTGCTCGCCCACCCCGGGCGCGCGGAGAACCTCGAGCGGCTCAACCTCGTCAAGGGCCGCGAGCAGTTCCGCCCGGTCGCGCCGATGGTGCTCGCCGACCGCGCCGGGGAGATCTTCTCCGGCGGCCCGCTCCCGAGCGACTACATGCTCTTCGTGCACACGGTCGCCCCGGCCTGGCGCGACCGGATCCCGGCGGCCGTGCACGTCGACGGCACCGCGCGGATCCAGACGGTCCACCCCGACCGTCAGCCTCGCCTCGGTGCCACGCTGCGCGCGTTCGAGCGGCGCACCGGCCTGCCCGTGGTCGTCAACACGAGCCTCAACACCGCCGGGCGGCCCATGGTGGACGACCCGCGGGACGCGCTCGAGCTGTTCGGGTCCGCGCCGGTCGACGCCCTGGTCCTGGGCCCGCACCTGGTGCGCCGCGCTGCGCTGTTCGGGGGCGGCGCGTGAGCCCGGAGGTGCGCGCACCCGCGGACCGGGGCGTCGCCGTCGTGATCCCGACGGTGGGCCGGCCCTCGCTCGCCGTCACCCTGCGGGGCCTCGCCGCCCAGACCGGGGCCGACGGCCTCGTGCGCGAGGTCGTCGTCGTCGACGACCGGCCGCTCGAGGCGCCCGCGCTGGAGCCGGCCACGCTGGCGGGGGACCCGCCGGTCGCCGCCCCCTGGCCCGTCCGCGTGCTGCGGTCCGGGGGGCGCGGAC
>JAEZAR010000168.1 GCA_023430425.1 Actinomycetes bacterium
CTGCCCGACCGTCGTCGTGCCGTACCGGCGCGACGACCGCACGGGGGCCAGCGCCGGACCGGCGGCGGAGGCTGCCGGGGCCATGCGGTCCGAGGACGTGGGGCACGAGGGCGACGTGGGGCCCGAGGGCGCAGCGGGGGCCGTTCCGCCCGAGGTGCGCGACCACCTGCCGGTGCGCCGCATCGTCGTCGGGGTGGACGGCTCGGCCGCCGCCGAGGTCGCGCTGGCGACCGCGGTGCGGGAGGCGGAGGCCTGGCAGGCCGAGCTGACCGCCGTCGCCGCCGTACCGATCGCGACGAGCACGTCCTACCTGGCCTGGCTGCCGACGGCGGTCGACCACGAGTCGGTGCTGCGGGACGTCGGCGAGGGCCTGGACGTCGTGGTGGACCGGGCCCTGGCCGAGCACCCCGACCTGCAGGTGCGCCGGCACGTGCTGGACGGCACCGCGGCCCAGCTCCTCACCGAGTTCTCGACGGCGGTCGACCTCGTCGTCGTCGGCTCGCGCGGACGCGGCGGGTTCGCGGGGCTGCTGCTCGGCTCGACGAGCCAGGCCGTGCTGCACCACGCGTCCTGCCCGGTCATGGTCGTGACGACCAAGGTGCGCGACGACGAGTGGGGATTCGGCGGCACCACCTGAGCCCCGGCCGCCCCTACGTGCGCGTGCGGTAGAGCCGCATGGTGATCGGCGCCGTGACCGCGGTGATGACCGCCGCGGCGACGAGCACCCAGGCGACCTGGGAGAACGTCGCCGTCCCCGCCATCAGGGCGCGCACCGCGGTGACGAGCCCGCTGACGGGGTTGATGTCCTCGGCCCAGGTGCGCAGCCAGCCCGGCATCGTCGACGGCGGCGCGAAGATGTTCGACGCGAACGTCAGCGGCATGAGGATCATCATCGACGTGCCCATCACCGCGTTCGGCGAGCGCATCACCAGGCCCAGCGACGTGAAGATCCACGAGATCGCGAACGCGAAGACCAGGAGCAGGGCGACCCCGAGCAGCACCCCGACGACGCCCCCGTCCGCACGGAACCCGATGAGGAAGCCCAGCCCGAGCGTGATGATGGACGCCACCGTGTAGCGCACCGTGTCGCCCAGAAGGGCGCCCACGACCGGCGACGGCCGCCAGACCGGCAGCGAGCGGAACCGGTCGAAGACGCCCTTGGTGATGTCCGTGTTCAGGGTAAACCCGGTGTAGACGGTGATGATGAGGACCGTCTGGACGAGGATGCCCGGCAGCAGGAACTGCAGGTACGTCTGGACGTCCCCGGCGATGGCGCCCCCGAACAGGTACGTGAACATCAGCGTGAAGATGATCGGCGTCAGGGTCACGTCGAACAGCTGCTCGGGGACGTGCTTGATCTTCAGCAGCGCGCGCCAGCCGAACGTGAGGGCGTTCGCGACGGCACCCGGCCGGGCCGGGCGCTCGCCGGCGGCGATCGCCGCGCGCAGCGGGTTCGCCGGTGCGGTGGCCGGCGCGACTGCGGTGCGGGTCGTGTCGGCGGTGCTCACGCGACCTCCTCCTGGGTCGGGGCGTCCGGGTCGGCGGGCTCCTGTGCCACGTGCCCGGTCAGGGCGAGGAACACCTCGTCGAGCGAGGGCTGGCCGAGGGAGATCTCGGCGACGTCCACCCCGGCGTCGAGCAGGGCGGGCAGCAGGTCGGCGGCGTCGCGGGCGGCCCCGATCCGCGCCTCCAGGGCGGAGGTGTCGGCGGGCAGTCCGATCGGCACGGCGAGCACCCGTGACATGACCTCCTGCGCAAGGGTGCGCTGGGCGGCGTCGGCGAGGCGCAGGTGGACCGAGCTCGACCCGACCGACGCCTTGAGCTCGGGCGCGGTGCCCTCGGCGATGACCTTGCCGTGGTCGATGACGGCGATCCGCTCGGCGAGCTGGTCGGCCTCCTCGAGGTACTGCGTGGTGAGCAGCACCGTGGTGCCGTGCTCGACCAGGACGCGGATGATGTCCCACACCTGCCCGCGCGAGCGCGGGTCGAGGCCGGTCGTCGGTTCGTCGAGGAAGAGGACCCGCGGGCTGATCACCATCGACGCCGCGAGGTCGATGCGCCGGTGCATGCCGCCGGAGAAGGTCTTCACCTGCCGGTCGGCGGCCTCGTCCAGCTCGAACGCGTGGAGCAGCTGGGCGGCGCGGGTGCGGGCGGCCGCGCGCGAGTACCCGTACAGGCGGGCGATGAGGACGAGGTTCTCGGTGCCCGTGAGGTCCTCGTCCACGGAGGCGAACTGGCCGGTCAGGCCGACGAGGCCGCGGACCGTGTCGGCCTCCCGCACGACGTCGTGGCCGAGGACGCGGGCGCGGCCGGCGTCGGGCCGCAGGAGCGTGGCGAGCATGCGGACGGTGGTGGTCTTGCCGGCCCCGTTCGGGCCGAGGAAGCCGTAGACGCTGCCGGTGGGGATCTCGAGGTCGATCCCGTCGACCGCCCGCGTGGTGCCGAAGTGCTTGACGAGGCCGTGCGCCTCGACGGCGAGGTCAGGAGACATGACGGCCATCGTGCGCCCGGGCACCGACAGCGGACCAGCCCTTTACCGCCGCCGCCACCCCTGGGCGCACAGGTCTGTGGCACCGCACAGCACGGGCGGGCCAGGTCTGTGCGGATCAGGCGATCAGGACGCCGGGCCCGGGACGTCCGGGCGGCGCACCAGCGGGGTCAGGACGACGCTCGAACGGGTCCGGACGACGAACGCCTCGGCGTTGAGCCGCTCGACGACCGCCTCGAGGTGGCCCATGTCCCGCGCGCGCACGTGCACGAGCGCATCGGCGTCCCCCGTGACGGTGCTCGCCGCGACGACCTCGGGGTACTGCTCGAACGCCTCCCGCATGACCGACGGGCTCGTGGAGCCGGCGGCGTACACCTCCACGTGGGCCTCGGTCGCCCAGCCGAGGGCGGCGGGGTCCAGGCGCACCGTGAACCCGCCGACGACGCCGCTGCGCCGCAGACGGTCCACCCGCCGCTTGACGGCCGGGGCCGAGAGGTTCACCACCGCGCCGATGCGGGCGAAGCTCGTCCTCGCGTCGCGGCCGAGCTCGCGCAGGATCGCGGCGTCGATGGGGTCGAGGTCAGGGCCGCCGGCAGGCACGGACCAAGCATGCCCGACCCCGTCGGCCCGGACGGGCAGGGTCACGGCGAGGCCACGGGACGGCGACGGTCCGGGCACGTTCGCGTTCCGGAACGGCATCCTCCCTGTATTCGCCCACGCCGCTCCGACCTGCACCGCTACCGTCGCGGCGACGGAGGGACGCACATGTCGGGATCTGCGGGACGGACCGGTGGCGGACGGGTGCGCCGTGCCGTCGCGACGGCGCTGGCCGCGGGCGTCGCGCTGAGCCTCGCGGCCTGCCAGCCGCTCGAGGGCGAGTTCACCATCACCAACGACACCGCCGAGCCGCTCCTGCTCTGGGACCAGCGCATCGCGCCCGGCGGCTCCGCGGAGTTCGACTTCGTCGACGCCGGTGACTGCTGGCCGCGGCTGGAGCTGGTCACGCAGGACCTCCTGCTGCGGGCGCGGCTGGCCGAGCCGATGTGCGACGGCGACCGCGCGACCGTGCGCGACGAGGACCTCGTGCCGGTCCTGGACGCCGCCACCGTCCGCAACGCGTCGGACTCCGACGTGCTCGTCACGTTCGCCGGCGGGCCCATCACGACCGAGCAGCGCCTCGCCCCGGGCGAGCGGGCCCGGCTGGTGCTGCTCGCCGCGCGCGCCGGCTGCTCCGACGCCCGCCTCTCCGCGCGGGCCGCCGTCGCCGAGGACGAGGAGGAGGCCGCCACGGTGCACCACGCGGGCCCGATCTGCCGCGGGGACGAGTGGGTGCTGGACGACCGGACGCTCGCCGCGGGAGCGGCGACCCTGACGGTGGCCAACGGGACGGACGTGGCGTTCAGCGTGGTCGCGTGGGCGCCGTGGTCCGTGCGCGTGGAGGAGCTCCGGCTCGAGCCCGGCGCTCGGGTCGAGCTCGACCTGGGCATGCCGCGCGACACGTGCTCGGAGGAGGTGGACGTGAGCGCCACGACCGCCTCGGCGGAGCTCGACGGCCGCGCGTATGGTCCGTTCCCGGTGTGCGACGGCGACACCTGGATGATCACCTGGGACCAGGTCCGGGCGCGCGACCCTCACACCGGCGCGGTCGGCCCCGTGCGCTGGGCGACGATCTCGGTCACCAACGCCACCGACGCCGACATCGTCGTCTCGGTCGACGGCGGCGACGGTGTGCGGGTCGCTCCGGGTCACAACGGGTCGGTGGAGATCGACGCCCCGGCCGACGGGTGCCAGGGGGTGCGGCTCACGGCGGACGTGAGCGGCGGCGTCCGGCCGCAGGTGGCGACCGGCCTCGTCCAGGTGTGCGACGGCGCCCAGGCGGTCGTCACCGTCGAGGGGATCGAGATCACGTCCCCGGACGGGCCGCCCTGGGGGCCCTGAGGCGCGGTGACGGCGGGGCCGCTACGCCAGGGCGTCGGCGAGCTGGTCGAGCGCCCAGTCGAGGTCGTCGTCGGCGATGACCAGCGGCGGGGAGAGCCGCACGGTGCGGCCGTGGGTGTCCTTGACGAGGACCCGCCGGGCGAGGAGGCGCTCGGCCAGGTCGCGGCCCGAGCCGCGGTCGGGCCCGACGTCCACGCCGGCCCACAGACCGACCCCGCGGCTCGCCTCGGCGAGCCCGTCGGCCACCAGCCGGCCCAGCCGGTCGTGCAGGTGCCGGCCCAGCCGTGCGGCCCGCGCCTGCATCTCGCCGGTGGCGAGCAGGTCGACGACGGCGAGCCCGACGGCGGCCGCCAGCGGGTTGCCGCCGAAGGTGGAGCCGTGCGTGCCGGGCGTGAGGACGCCCAGCACGTCCGCCCGGCCGACGACGGCGGACACGGGCACGATCCCCCCGCCGAGCGCCTTGCCGAGCAGCACCAGGTCCGGCCGCACCCCGACGAGCTCGCACGCGAGCGTGGAGCCCGTGCGGCCCAGGCCCGACTGGATCTCGTCGGCGACCAGGAGGACCCCCGCGTCGTCGCACGCGGCCCGCACGGCGGGCAGGTACCCGGGCGAGGGGACGACGACGCCGGCCTCGCCCTGCACCGGCTCCAGGAGGACGGCGACGGTGGTGTCGTCGATCGCGGCCGCCAGCGCGTCGGCGTCGCCGAAGGGGACCACCCGGAAGCCGGGGGTGTACGGGCCGAACCCGCGTCGTGCGTCGGCGTCGGTCGAGAAGGAGACGACGGTGGTGGTGCGGCCGTGGAAGTTGCCGGCCGCGACGACGACGGTCGCCCGGCCGTCGGGCACGTCGCGGTGGTCGTAGCCCCACTTGCGGACGGCCTTGACGGCGGTCTCCACGGCCTCCGCGCCGGTGTTCATCGGCAGGACGAGCGTCGCCGGGCCGCCCGGGCTGCGCGGGGCCCGGGCGACGAGCGGGCCGACGAGCGCGGCCAGCCGGTCCGCGAAGAGCCCGAGCTGGTCGTGCTCGAAGGCGCGCGAGGTGAGCGTGAGGCGGTCCAGCTGGGCGTGCGCGGCGGCGAGCAGCGCCGGGTGCCGGTGACCGAAGTTCAGGGCCGAGTAGCCGGCGAGGAGGTCCAGGTACTCGATGCCGGCGACGTCGCGGACCCACGCGCCCTCGCCGCTCGCGATCCGCACGGGCAGCGGGTGGTAGTTGCCCGCGAGGTGCCGGCCGGGGGCCGGCTCCGGGGCCGCGTCGGGGGCCG
>JAEZAR010000201.1 GCA_023430425.1 Actinomycetes bacterium
GCTCTATATCAATGCCGTCGTCGAGAACTGGCGCATACCGCAGGTGCCCCCCGACGAGGCGTTTCGCGCCGAGCTGGCAGCCGAGATCGAGCGGGATGGGCTGGAGCCGGTCGCTGCTCGCCTGCGCGCGGTCGATCCAGTCGCCGCCGAACGGAGCGGCGTGAATCCACGACGAATCATCCGTGCGCTGGAGATCTACGAGAAAACCGGCCGCCCGATGTCCGAGATCGAAGGCAAAGACCCACCGAGATATCGCGCCTTTGAGCTCGGCCTGACCATGCCACGTGAGCGTCTGTACGCCGTGATCGATGCGCGAGCCGACGATCAGATCGCCGCCGGACTCGAAACCGAGGTGCGCACCTTGCTCGAATCCGGCGTTCCCCGCACCGATCCTGCTTTTTCGGCTCTCGGCTACCGGCAGCTCTTCCCGGTAATCGACGGCGAATCGACCCTGGAGCAGGCGGTCCAGACCATCAAACACGACACACATCGCTACGTGCGTCATCAGGAAACCTGGCTGCGCCGCAACCATCGCATCGAATGGCTCGACGTCACCGAGCCGAATTGGCGCGACCGCGCGGCCGAGCGCGTGCAGGCGTTTCTCTCGGCGCCCGAATCGTCCAGGCCGGATCAGGACCCGACTTTCTGATACAGTGCGGAGGATTCGACCCGAAAGGAACCTGGTGAGCTCGCCCCGCATGGAGCCTGCACGCGTTCGAGAGATTGCCGTTTCACGCTGGTGGAATGGCGCCGATCTCACCGCTCCCATTTTCACCGTCGATGGTCGCGAGCTCCGCATCGTCTACCGCGGAAGCTGGTCGCACGGCCTGGGTTCGGATTTCCAGAACGCCCTGATCGATTTCGGAGAGGGTCGCCTACTCTCAGGCAGCGTCGAGATCCATCTCGAAACCTCAGCCTGGCGACAACACGGACACCAGCTCGATCCGCGCTACAACGACGTCATCCTGCATATCGTGCTGGCGCACGACGGGAGCGAAACGCGCCGTTCCGATGGCCGCATCGTGCCGGTGGCCGTCGTCGAGCCGGATGCCACCCTGCTCGAAGCCCTCGATACGGTGCAAGTCGACTGGAATCTGGTCGGCGGAGAGGTCTGCGCTGAACGTGTGGCCCGCGACGATCCGCAGGCGATCCGGGCGGCGCTCTGGCATCTTGGCGATCAGCGGCTGAGTGACAAGGTCACCGTGCTCTCCGCCCGGCTCGATCACGAGCTGCCGGCCGATGTGCTCTTCGAGCTGGTACTCGACGGTCTCGGCTATTCCAGCAATCGCGAACCGATGCGCCGGCTGGCGCACATGATGCCCGTGAACGTCACAGACGCCCTTCTGGCAGTCGCAGCCCCCGAAGACCGGTATCTCCTCGCATTCGCGCTGCTGCTCGGAGCGGGCGGCTTCTTGCCGCTGGCCCCATCGGATGCAGAGATCGCCGGGCTCTCGCCCGCAGATGTGACCACCGTCGAGCGGTTCTGGACGACCCACGGCGGCGCCTGGCACCAGGACCGGCTCTCACCGACCTCGTGGGAACGCGTTCGCGTTCGTCCCGCCAATCATCCATTGGTACGGCTCGGAATGGCGGCGGCACTGCTGACTAGCACCTTCGAGGGGTTCACCGCCACCGTCGTCGATACCGTGCGGCGGGGAGACGATCCGGTCACGCTGCTGATGACGCAGTCGAGCCATCACGATCGCGCCGGCATGGGCGAGGGCCGCGCCGTTGCCATCGTCGCCAGCGTAATCCTGCCGTTCCTGTTGGCCCTGGCCGAATCGACCGGCGATCCCGAACTGTCCGAGCAGGCTTCACGACGATGGGAAGTACTCGAGGCAGGAGAGCCCAACGCCATCACCAAACGTGCAATGAAGCAGGTCGCCGGAAAAGCCAGGGTCGGCCGCCTGGGGGAGCGTGGTCTGCAAGGATTGATTCAGCTCGACCGGCGCTACTGCGAACCCCGCCACTGCCTCGAATGCCCGATCGCCTATCTGGCGCTCATCCAACATCCGGCGACCGAGCCGGCTGCGATAGAGTAACGACAAACGAGGTCTGGGCAATTGGTCCTGCTCCTTGAGCTGTCGATGGGATGCCAGTGAGCCGTCTCGGGCCCAAGGATTCCGGGCTCAATACGTACAGGAGGGCGGATTCATGGCAACGCGGCCGATCGTCGATGCGCACGTGCATATCTGGGATACCGAGCGCTTTCCGATTCCCTGGCTCGAGAACATCCCGTCACTGAACAAGCGCATCTGGATCGACGACTACTTCGCCGCCACCGGCGATCTGAATGTCGAAGGATTCGTCTATCTCCAGGTGGAGGTCGCGCCGCCATATGCCTTGATCGAAGCCCAGACCATCGCCGCCCTGGCCGAAGTCGATCCGCGCGTGCTGGCGATCGTGCCCTGGGCTCCGCTGGAAGAAGGCGAAAAGGTGCGCATCTTCCTGGATCAACTGGTGTCGATCTCGCCCAAAATCAAGAGCATCCGCCGCATCGTGCAGGGCGAGCCCGATCCGGAGTTCTGTCTGCAACCGGGATTCATCCGCGGCAATCAAATCCTGGCCGAGTACGGCCTGACCTCGGAAATCTGCTGCTATTACAGCCAGCTGGCAGCGAATATCGAGCTGGTGCGCCAGTGCCCCGGCACCGAGTTCATCCTCAACCACATCGCCAAACCGAACATCCGCGGCGGCGGGTTCGAGCCGTGGGCCAGCCAGATGACCGAGCTGGCAAACCTCGGCAATGTGGTCTGCAAAATCAGCGGCGCAACCACCGAAGCCGATCTGGAGCACTGGACCATCGAGGACGTCCGCCCCTATGTCGAGCACGCGCTGAGCGCGTTTGGCGAAGACAAGGTGCT
>JAEZAR010000268.1 GCA_023430425.1 Actinomycetes bacterium
GCGCCGGGGACACCACCCTCGCCGACGCCGTCGGCATCCCCCGCACCGGGCGCGCCCGCGCGGTCCGCCGAGCCGCCACCGTCGGGCTGCCCGGCCGCGGCGCGGCCCGCGCGGCGGGTGACCACCAGGCTCGCGACCGTCGCGACGGTGAGGGTGCCCAGGATCACGGTGAGGGACAGCCAGATCGGGATCTCCGGCGCCCACTGGACGTGATCGCCCCCGTTGATGAACGGGAGCTCGTTGGTGTGCAGCGCCTCCAGGACGAGCTTGACGCCGATGAACGCGAGGATGACCGACAGGCCCTC
Source organism: Actinomycetes bacterium (assembly GCA_023430425.1). The sequence continues at coordinate 306 of JAEZAR010000268.1, forward strand.
CGACAGGTACACGAGGCGCTGGAGCAGGCCGCCCAGCAGGAAGTACAGCTGTCGCAGCCCGAGCAGCGCGAACGCGTTCGTCGTGAAGACGATGTACGGCTCCTTGGTCAGGCCGTAGATCGCCGGGATCGAGTCGAGCGCGAACAGCACGTCGGTCGAGCCGATCGCGATCATGACGATGAGCATCGGCGTCACGACGCGGCGCCCGGCCTGGACGACGGTGAGCCGGTCCTCGTGGTACTCGGCCGTCGACGGCACCACCCGCCGGACGAGCCGCAGCAGCCGGTTCTCGTGGAACTCGGTCGGCGCCTCGCTGTCGTGGTCCTCCCGCGCGAGCTTGACGGCCGTGTAGATGAGGAACGCGCCGAACAGGTAGAACACCCAGGAGAACTGGGCGATCGCCGCGGCGCCCGCCCAGATGAACAACCCGCGCAGCAGCAGCGCGATCGCGACCCCGACGAGCAGCACCTTCTGCTGGTACGGCCGCGGGACCGCGAACCTCGTCATGATGATGAGGAAGACGAACAGGTTGTCCACCGAGAGGCTCTTCTCGGTGACGTACCCGGCGAAGTACTCCGCGCCGTGCGAGGGCCCCCAGACCAGCAGGAGCCCCAGCCCGAAGACGAGCGCGAGCCCGATGTAGAACGCCGACCATGAGGCGGACTCGCGGAAGGTGGGCTCGTGGGGCGTGCGGACGTGCGCGTAGAAGTCGAAGACGAGCAGACCGAGCACACCGACGACGGTGACGGCCCAGACCCAGACGGGGACGGACACGCAGTACCTCCGGTACGTAGGGGTGACCGGAGGTCTCCTCCGCCCGGCGGCCCACGGCCGGCGGACCGGGCGCACCGGGCCGTCGCGACGACCGTGATGACGGCACACCCGTGGTGGGAGTACTCCCCTCCGCCGACCAGGGTACGGCCTGCCGGACCCCCGGGACGCCGCGGTCGGGCGTGCGCCCCGGGGTCCGCGGGGTCAGCCGGTGAAGGACGGCGCGGCGACGACCGGGAGCGCGGGTCGCGCGGCACCGGGCGTCGGCACCTGGGGCTGGACCGGCGGTGCGGGCGGCTCGAACGGCGGGTCGGAGGTGATCTGCGTCGGCTCGGGCGAGGGTGTGACCACGGGCGGGGGCGTCGGACCGCCGGGCTCGCATGCCGGCACGGGGACCAGGTCGGCGAGCTCACGGTGCCGGGCCGCCACGACGGGTGGCCAGCCGAGGACGCCGACGCCCGTCGCACGGTCCACGACGGCGGGGACGTCGCGGCGCGCGAGGCCGCGCGTCTGGTCCTCCTGGACGGCCCAGCCGCTCCCGCAGACGTCCTCGGGGAGCAGGGCGACGTCGATGCTGCGGGTCCAGGTGTGACCGTCGCGTACCAGGACGAGGCGCTGCGTGCCGGAGTTGCTCCAGCTCGCGGCGGCCGTGGCGTCGAGCTTGCGGTACACGTAGACGAGCGTCAGCTCGGGAGGGGTCGCAGCGGAATCCCCGTGGCCCGCCAGCGGGCCGGCGACCGCGCCGGCGACGGGTAGGAGGGAGACGAGGACGCCCAGGACGACAGCTGTCAGGGCGGGACGGCGCGCGGTGCGCATGGGGGGTCCTTCGGGGGCTGGGGGCCGGGGAGCGTCCTCGCTCCTTCAGCCCATTATGCCCCCGTATGTCCGATTCGGGACCAAGATCGTCAAGGTCTGTGGACGTCTGTACCCCTCATCACCCGAGCGGAGCAGGGGCGGCGTCGGGCAGCTCAGGCCGTGGCTGCCCTCATCTGGCGCAGCTCCTTCTTCAGGCCCGCGATCTCGTCCCGGAGCCGCGCCGCGAGCTCGAACTGCAGCTCGGCCGCCGCGGCGTGCATCTGGTCCGTGAGCTCCTGGATGAGCTCCGCGAGGTCCGCGGCCGGGACGTCCGCGAGCCGCCCGACCTCCCGCGGGCCGCGGTCGCCGTCGCGGCGCCCCGGGCGCGGCGCGGAGCCGCGACCGCGCCCCGGCTGCCGGTACCCGCCCTTGAGCAGCTCCGCGGTGTCGAGGTCCTCACGTACCAGCATGTCCGTGACGTCGGCGATCCGCTTGCGCAGGGGCGTCGGGTCGATGCCGTTCTCCCTGTTGTAGGCGAGCTGCTTGTCACGGCGCCGGTTGGTCTCCTCGATCGCCCTGCCCATCGAGGGCGTCACGGTGTCGGCGTACATGTGCACCTCGCCCGAGACGTTGCGGGCCGCCCGTCCGATCGTCTGGATCAGCGACGTCTCCGAGCGCAGGAAGCCCTCCTTGTCCGCGTCGAGGATGGCCACCAGGGACACCTCGGGCAGGTCGAGACCCTCGCGCAGCAGGTTGATCCCGACGAGCACGTCGACGGTGCCCAGGCGCAGCTCGCGCAGCAGCTCGACCCGCCGCAGGGTGTCCACCTCCGAGTGCAGGTACTGCACCCGCACGCCCTTCTCGAGGAGGTAGTCGGTGAGGTCCTCCGCCATCTTCTTGGTCAACGTGGTGACGAGCACGCGCTCGTCCCGCTCCGTCCGGGCCCGGATCTCGTCCAGCAGGTCGTCGATCTGCCCGCGGGTCGGCTTCACGACCACCGCGGGGTCCACCAGCCCGGTCGGCCTGATGATCTGCTCGACGACCCCGTCGGACTGGGCGAGCTCGTACGGCCCCGGCGTCGCGGACAGGTACACCGTCTGCCCGATCCGGTCGACGAACTCCTCCCAGCGGAGCGGGCGGTTGTCCATCGCCGACGGGAGCCGGAACCCGTGCCCGACGAGCGAGCGCTTGCGGGACATGTCGCCCTCGTACATCGCGCCGATCTGCGGGACCGTCACGTGCGACTCGTCGACGACCAGCAGGAAGTCCTCGGGGAAGTAGTCCAGCAAGGTGTTCGGCGGGGTCCCCGGTCCGCGTCCGTCGATGTGCCGCGAGTAGTTCTCGATGCCCGAGCACGAGCCGACCTGGCGGAGCATCTCCAGGTCGTAGCTGGTGCGCATGCGCAGCCGCTGGGCCTCGAGCAGCTTGTCCTGCGCCTCGAGCTCGGCCAGCCGCTCCTCGAGCTCGGCCTCGATCCCCCGGATCGCACGCTCCATCCGCTCGGGGCCGGCGACGTAGTGCGACGCCGGGAACAGGAACGTCTGCTCCTCGGACCGCAGGACCTCGCCCGAGACGGGGTGGAGCGTGTGGATGGCCTCGATCTCGTCGCCGAAGAACTCGATGCGTACGGCGAGCTCCTCGTAGACGGGGATGATCTCGACGGTGTCGCCGCGCACGCGGAAGGTCCCGCGGGTGAACGCCATGTCGTTGCGCGTGTACTGCATCGCCACGAAGCGGCGCAGCAGCTGGTCGCGCTCGATCTGGTCCCCCACGGCGAGGGGCACCATGCGGTCGACGTACTCCTGCGGGGTGCCGAGGCCGTAGATGCAGGACACGGACGCCACGACGACGACGTCGCGCCGCGTGAGCAGGGAGTTCGTCGCGGAGTGGCGGAGCCGCTCGACCTCGTCGTTGATCGAGGAGTCCTTCTCGATGTAGGTGTCCGTCTGCGGGATGTACGCCTCGGGCTGGTAGTAGTCGTAGTACGACACGAAGTACTCGACCGCGTTGTTCGGCAGCAGCTCGCGGAACTCCGTCGCGAGCTGGGCGGCCAGCGTCTTGTTGGGTGCCATCACGAGGGTGGGCCGCTGGAGCCGCTCGATGAGCCAGGCGGTCGTGGCCGACTTGCCGGTACCCGTCGCACCGAGGAGGACGACGTCCTTCTCCCCCGCCTGGATCCGCCGCGCGAGGTCGTCGATGGCCTGCGGCTGGTCGCCGGAGGGACGGTAGTCGGAGACGACCTCGAACGGGGTCATCCGGCGCTGCAGATCGGTCACGGGACGCACCCCACCACGGTACGTCGGCGCACCGACACGCCGTACCGCGCCGGCACCGGCGGCGGGGATGCGCGGGAGGGCGCGCGCCGCCACCGGTGGCGGGTCTGCGCCGAACGGGTGATCCTCGTGCACGTCGGCGCGGCTTCGATGGTGGGGCCCGTTTACGAGTGCTTAACTACGGGCATAACCGGAAGAATCGGAGCTCGCTCATGAGGCGGACAATCCGGGCGGCAGCGCTCGTGACGGCCCTCGCGGTCCTCGTCCCGGCGGGTGCGGCGCACGCCGGGCCCGAGGACGACGCCGCCGAGCGGTCGCAGATGATCGAGGTGGCGTGGCTCATGCCCGGGGAGTTCCGCGGCTACGCCACCTTCCCCCAGACCTACCTGCCCGGCGGCGTCCCCGAGTGCGGCGACGGCGCCGTCCAGGTGGACGTGTACAAGTACGGCACCCCGGACGTCCGCGCCTTCGTCGACGCGCTCGTCGCGGGCGGGGTCCTCACCAGCCCCGCTGACGACGCGCGGGTCTCGACCGCCCCGCGGACGTTCTGGTTCGTCGAGCTCGAGCCGTGCGACCCGATCGACCCGAGGGACCCCGTGGACCCCGGTGACCCGGTCGACCCCGGCGACCCGGTCGACCCCGGCGACCCGCCCTCCGACCTTCCGACGGCGCTGCCCGCCCGCCCGCGCGTCGCGACGCCAACGTACGCCGGCTGAGTCCGGCCAGGGCTGCGCGGCGGACGCCGACCGGGCACGCGGGGCCGAGGGCCGGTTGCGATCCAGATCGGCGTCCGGTTCGGACCGTTTTCGCACCGTTGTGGCTGGTTGGCGCGGTAGTGTGCCTGCGTGGCCAGTCGTCACGGCGACTGCTCGACCCCGCAGCGCCCGTACCGAGGTCCGGACCGGCGCGCGGCGCAGGCTGCCTGCACGCCCGCCCGACCGGGCGACGTGGCCCGGGACGCCGGGGCGATGCTGGCGCTCACCGGGGGGTTGTGCGTCGCGTCCCTCGTCCTGCACAGTGCCGTCCCCGCCGCCACCGTCCCGCTGACCCTGCTGGTCGCCGGCCTGGCGAGCGCCGCCTGCGTCGTCGTCGCCGAGCAGTCCTACCTGCGCTCGCGCCTCGTCGGGGACGCGGTCGCCGCCCGGCTGTGCACCGCCTTCGTCGTGTACGGGGTGGTCGTCGTGCCCCTCGCGGCATGCCTGGAGGACGGGGTCGGCGGGGCGGTCGGACAGCTCGTCGGCACGCTCGCGGTCGGCGTGGCGCTGGGCTCCACGCTCCGCTGCCCGCCGGTCTCGAGCGGCCCGCGCCTCGGC
>JAEZAR010000299.1 GCA_023430425.1 Actinomycetes bacterium
CGACGGCCTCGGCCTGCCGCGGTGCGCTCACGTGGCCGGTGCGCAGCCCCTCGGCGAGAGCGGCGCGGTAGGAGGCGGCGGCGTCGGGCACCCGCGCCATCCGGCGCGCGACCACCGCCCAGTCGTCGGCCGTGGCGGTCGGCATCATGAGGAACACGGACTGCAGGTCCTGCACGGGCGACGCGATGGGACGCAGGCTCGCGAGGAGCTCACCGGCGTCGTGCAGCGCGAGCCGGGCCTCGAGCCGCTCGCGCAGCAGGGTCGCGCAGCGGCGGTCGTCGTCGTCGGCGGTGCGCGCGGAGGGGAGCGCCGCGAGGACGGCCCGGCCGGCGTCGGCCAGGGCCGCCAGGCCGTCGGGGCTCAGGTCGGGCATCCGGTCCTCGTCGGGACGCAGGCCGAGCCAGGTCGCGACGAGCGGGTCGAGGTCGGCGAGGGTGTCGACCCAGCGGTCGGCGAGGACCCGCGCGGTGGGTGCGTCGGTGGGTGCTCCGGTGGGTCCGTCGGTGGGTGCTCCGGTGGGTGCTCCGGTGGGTGCGTCGGTGGGCACGGCGTCGCTCATCCCGGCACGGTAGCCCCCGCCCCCGCCCCTGGGCGCAGCGGCCCGGGCGGAGCCCTCGTGCCCGGACGTTCGCCGGCGGCGGCGTGCTCGTCGGGACCATGGGCCCGCCGATCATCGACACCGACGTCCTGAGAATGGGTCCCTGGGCTGCGCCGCCCGCCAGGGCGGCCCGGTCGCTCGACGACGAGAGGCGCCGTGATGGGTTCCCACCCGCACCTGCTGGCCCCCGGTCGCTTCGGCGCGCTCGAGCTGCCCAACCGCATCGTGATGCCCCCCGTGCGCACCCGCCTGGCGCACGTCGACGGCACGCCGAGCTCGCGGGACCGCGCGTTCTTCGCCGCCCGCGCCCGCGGCGGGGCGGCGCTCGTCGGCGTCGGGTCGATGCTCGTCGCCACCGAGTTCGAGCCCGCGCAGCCCTCGACGGTGCGCGTGGACGCGGACTGGTTCGTCCCGCACCTGCGCTACCTCACCGACGGCGTGCACGACGCCGGGGGCCGGATCGCCGCGCAGCTCACCGTGGGCGCGGGGCGGTCGGGCGCCCCCGAGCCGGGGCGTCGCGCCCCGGTCTCCGCCTCCGACAACTCCTGGGCCGGGTCCGCCGAGGTCACCTGCCGTGCCCTGCTCGCCGACGAGGTCCGCCTGCTCGTCGCCCGGTTCGGCGAGGCCGCGGCGCGCGCCGCCGAGGCGGGGTTCGACGCCATCGACGTGCACGCGCGCATCGGGCACCTCGTCGACCAGTTCCTCTCCCCGGTGTGGAACCGGCGCACGGACGCCTACGGGGGGTCGCTCGAGAACCGCGCCCGGCTCGCCGTGGAGCTCGTGGCGGCCGCCCGGCGGGCCGCGCCGGGCCTGCCCGTCTCCGTGCGGCTCTCCCTCACCCACCACGTCCCCGGCGGGCGGGACCTCGACGAGTCGATCGAGCTGGCCCGCCTGCTCGTCGCCGCCGGGGCGGACGTCGTCACCACCGACGACGGGGCGAGCGAGGCCCTGCACTGGGCGGTGCCGCCGATGTACCTGGGGCCCGCGCCCTCCCTGGCCGGTGCCGCGGCGCTGCACGCCGCGACCGGCGCCACGGTGGTCGCGACCGGGTCGATCGGCGCCGATCTCGCGGAGAAGGCGCTCGCCAACGGGGAGATCGACTTCGTCGGGATGGCCCGCGCGCTCGTGGCCGACCCCGACCTGCCCCGCAAGCTCGCCGCCGACGCCGCGGGGACGGTGCGCCCGTGCGCCCGCTGCAACGTGTGCTTCGGCCAGGTGACCGGCGGCCTGCCGGTGGCGTGCGCCGTGAACCCGCAGGCGGGGTTTGAGACCGTCCGGCCGGTCGGCCGTGCGCCCCGGGCCAAGCGTGTCGTCGTCGTCGGCGGCGGCCCGGCGGGCCTCGAGGCCGCCCGCGTCGCCGCGCTGCGGGGGCACTCGGTGCACCTGTACGAGCGCTCCGAGCGCCTGGGCGGCATGCTCCGGCACGCGACGGACCCGGAGTTCAAGGCCGACGCCCGTGCGATGGTCGGCTGGTGGGCCGACCAGCTCCGGGCCCTGCGGGTCACCGTCCACCTCGGCCGGGAGGTCCACCCGGGCTCGCCCGTGCTGCGCGGCGCCGAGGAGGTCGTCATCGCCACCGGCGGCCTGCCGGTGGTGCCGCCCGGCGTCTCGGGCCTCGGCGTCCCCGGGCGCGTCGTGGACGTCGCGCACGTCGCCGACGCTCCGGTCGGCCGCCGGGTGGTGGTCGCGGGCGGTGGCTCCTCGGGCGCCGACGCCGCGCTCCACCTCGCGCTCACCGGTCACGAGGTCACCCTGCTCGAGCAGACGGAGGAGGTCGCCGTCGACCTGTTCGAGGTCAACCGGACGGCCCTGCTGCGCCGCCTCGTGGAGTCCGGCGTCACGGTCCTGCTCGGCCGGCGCCTGCGTGGCGTGGACGCGCAGGGCGTCCTCGCCGACGGGCCGGAGGGCACGCTGCGCCTGCCGGCTGACACCGTCGTCACGGCCTTCGGGACCCGGCCGAACACCGCGCTCTCCGGCGGTGCCTACGCGGAGGACCCGCGGGTGCACGTCGTGGGCGACTGCGTCGAGCCGGGGGACGTGGGCGACGCGGTGCACATGGCGTTCGAGGCCGCCGCGGCGCTGTGACGGCCGGGCGTCCACGTCGCGGGGGCGCCGGACCTCGCCGCGGGGGCGCGGCTATGCTCGCCCGCGTCACCCCCCGCGCGACCCCAAGGACGGCGTCCCGTGTCTGCTGAAGTCCCGGCCGAGGCCACCCCCGCCCCCCGCGCCACCGACCCGTTGGGCGTGGCCGTCCCGGACACGGTGCCGACGCACTGGTACAACCTCGCGGCGGACCTGCCGGAGCCGGTCCCCCCGCACCTGCACCCGGGGACCCGGGAGCCGCTCGGGCCCGACGACCTGGCGCCGCTGTTCCCGATGGCGCTCATCGCGCAGGAGGTCTCCACCGAGCGGTACGTCGAGATCCCGCAGGCCGTCCGTGAGATCTACGCGCTCTGGCGGCCCTCGCCCCTGATCCGCGCGCACCGCCTCGAGCGGGCGCTCGGCACCGGCGCGAAGATCTACTACAAGTACGAGGGCGTCAGCCCGACGGGGTCGCACAAGCCGAACACCGCAGTGGCCCAGGCGTACTACAACGCCGCCGAGGGCATCACGAAGCTCACCACGGAGACCGGCGCCGGCCAGTGGGGCGCGTCGCTCGCCATGGCCTGCGCGCTCGTCGGGATCACGTGCGAGGTGTGGCAGGTCCGCGCGTCGTTCGACTCCAAGCCGTACCGGCGCTACCAGATGGAGGCGTACGGGAGCATCTGCCACCCGTCGCCGTCGGACCTGACCGAGGCCGGGCGCGCGATGCTCGCGAAGGACCCCGAGACCACCGGCTCGCTCGGCATGGCGATCAGCGAGGCCGTCGAGGCCGCCGTCAAGGACCCGAACGCGCACTACTCGCTCGGCAGCGTGCTCAACCACGTCATGCTGCACCAGAGCGTCATCGGGCAGGAGGTGCTCACCCAGCTGCGCGACGCCGGCGAGGAGCAGGCGGACGTCGTGTTCGGCTGCGCCGGCGGTGGCTCGAACCTCGGCGGGCTCGCGTTCCCCCTGATCGGGCAGAACCTGCGCGAGGGCACGACGACGCGGGTGGTCGCCTGCGAGCCGGCCGCGGCGCCGTCGCTGACCCAGGGCGAGTACCGGTACGACTTCGGCGACGTCGCCGGGCTCACGCCGCTGATCAAGATGCACACGCTGGGTCACGACTTCGTGCCCTCGCCGATCCACGCGGGCGGGCTGCGCTACCACGGCATGTCGCCGATGGTCTCGCTCACCAAGCACCTCGGGCTCATGGACGCGGTGGCGATCGAGCAGGACGTGACGTTCGCCGCGGGCCTGGAGTTCGCGCGGGCGGAGGGCATCGTCCCGGCGCCGGAGTCGACGCACGCGATCGCCGCGGCGATGGACTACGTGCGCACGTCGGCGCGCGACGGCGAGGTCGTCGTCATCGGCGTCTCCGGCAACGGCGTGCTGGACCTGGTCGCGTACGAGGCGTACCTCTGACGCCCTGACGTAGGTTGCGGGGATGACCCTGCGCGTCCTGTTCATCGGCGGTACCGGCACGATCAGCTCGGCGTCGACGCGCCTGGCGGTGCACCGCGGCGTCGAGCTGACGGTGCTCAACCGCGGCACGACCGGCAAGCGCCCCCTGCCCGACGGCGTGGAGACCCTGCACGCGGACGTGCGCGACCCGGCGGCGGTGCGCGAGGCGCTGGGCGACCGCGAGTTCGACGCGGTCGTGGACTGGGTGGCCTACACCCCCGACCACGTGCGGGCGGACGTCGAGACGTTCAGGGGCCGGACGGGGCAGTACGTGTTCATCAGCTCGGCGTCGGCGTACCAGACCCCGCCGGAGCGCCTGCCGGTCACGGAGTCCACGCCGCTGCGCAACCCGTACTGGCAGTACTCGCGGGACAAGATCGCGTGCGAGGACCTGCTGGTGCGGGCGTACCGCGAGGAGGGCTTCCCGGCGACGATCGTGCGTCCCTCGCACACGTACGACCGGACCCTCGTCCCGCTCGACGGCGGGTGGACCGCGGTCGAGCGCATGCGCGCGGGCAAGGAGGTCGTGGTCCACGGGGACGGGACGTCGCTGTGGACGCTGACCCACCACGAGGACTTCGCCAAGGCCTTCGTGCCGCTGCTCGGCCACCCGCGCACCCTCGGCGAGGCGTTCCACATCACCTCCGACGACGCGCTGACCTGGGACCAGGTCGCCCGTGCGCTGGGCCGGGCGGCCGGCGCCGAGCCGCGGATCGTGCACGTGCCCTCGGACGCGATCGCCGCGGTCGACCCCGAGTGGGGCGCCGGGCTCCTCGGCGACAAGGCGCACTCGATGGTGTTCGACAACACCAAGGTGCGCCGGCTGGTCCCGGACTTCGTCGCGACGATCCCCTTCGATCAGGGGGCGCGCGAGATCGTCGCGTGGCACGACGAGGACCCGGAGCGCCGGCGGGTCGACGCCCGCAAGGACGCGCTCATGGACGAGCTGGTGGCCCGGTTCCGTCCCTGAGGCGCCCGTGGGCCACCCGTGCGGCGTCGTGCGTCGTCGGGCAGTCTGGGAATAGCCGGCCGCGGGGCGGCGTTCTGCAGACAGTTGAACTTTGAACGACTATCCCGCCGCCGCACGAGCGAACCAGGAGCGACCCATGATGCAGTTCGGCATCTTCACGGTCAGCGACATCACCCGCGACCCCACGACCGGCCGGATCCCGACCGAGCACGAGCGGATCCGCGCGGTCGTCGAGATCGCGAAGAAGGCCGAGGAGGTCGGCCTGGACGTGTTCGCGCTCGGCGAGCACCACAACCCGCCGTTCTTCTCCTCCTCGCCGACCACGACGCTCGCCTACATCGCCGCCCAGACCCGGCGGATCGTCCTGTCCACCGCGACGACGCTCATCACCACGAACGACCCGGTGAAGATCGCGGAGGACTACGCGATGCTGCAGCACCTGTCCGGCGGTCGCAACGACCTCATGCTCGGACGCGGGAACACCGGCCCGGTCTACCCGTGGTTCGGCCAGGACATCCGCAACGGCATCGCGCTCGCCGTCGAGAACTACGCCCTGCTGCACCGACTGTGGCGCGAGGACGTGGTCGACTGGGAGGGCCGGTTCCGCACGCCGCTGCAGTCGTTCACCTCGACGCCGCGCCCGCTCGACGGCGTGCCCCCCTTCGTCTGGCACGGCTCGATCCGCTCACCGCAGATCGCCGAGCAGGCCGCGTACTACGGCGACGGCTTCTTCCACAACAACATCTTCTGGAACATCGAGCACACCCAGGCGATGGTCCGGCTCTACCGCGAGCGGTTCGAGCACTACGGCCACGGCTCGGCGGACCAGGCGATCGTCGGCCTCGGTGGCCAGGTCTTCATGCGGCCGAACAGCCAGGACGCGGTGCGGGAGTTCCGGCCCTACTTCGACGTCGCCCCGGTCTACGGGCACGGCCCGTCGCTGGAGGAGTTCACCGAGCTGACACCCCTGACGGTCGGCAGCCCGCAGCAGGTCATCGACAGGTACGCCGCGATGCGGGACCACGTCGGCGACTACCAGCGTCAGCTGTTCCTCATGGACCATGCCGGCCTGCCGCTGGAGACCGTGCTCGAGCAGCTCGAGATCCTCGGCACCGAGGTGGTCCCGGTGCTGCGCCGCGAGCTCGCCGCGGGCCGTCCGGCCCACGTGCCGGACGCCCCCACGCACGCCGCGCTCGTCGAGAGGGCCGGCGGGCCGCAGGACGCCACCGTCTACGCCGACGCCGACGGCGTCACGGGCCGCTCGCCGAACGCGCAGGTGCGCGCGTGAGCGGGCGGGCCCCGGAGC
>JAEZAR010000316.1 GCA_023430425.1 Actinomycetes bacterium
CCGGAGCCCACCGCCGCCGCGACGGCCCCCACGGCGGCGCGGGCGCGACGCGCCGTCGTCGCCGAGGACGAGGCCCTCATCCGGATGGACGTCGTCGAGACGCTCCGTGAGGCGGGCTTCGACGTCGTGGGCGAGGCGGGCGACGGCGAGACCGCCGTGCGCCTGGCGACCGAGCTGCGCCCCGACGTCGTCGTCATGGACGTCAAGATGCCGGTGATGGACGGCATCACCGCGGCCGAGCGGATCGGCAAGGAGCACGCGGCGCCCGTCGTGCTGCTGACCGCGTTCTCGCAGACCGAGCTCGTCGAACGGGCCCGTGACGCGGGGGCGATGGCCTACGTGGTGAAGCCCTTCACCCCGGCCGACCTGCTGCCCGCGATCGAGATCGCCATCTCGCGCTACAGCCAGATCACGGCGCTCGAGGCCGAGGTCGCCGACATGGCGGAGCGGTTCGAGACCCGCAAGCGCGTGGACCGCGCGAAGGGTCTGCTGATGACGAAGATGGGCCTGACCGAGCCCGACGCCTTCCGGTGGATCCAGAAGACCTCGATGGACCGCCGGCTCACCATGCGTGAGGTCGCGGACGCCGTGATCGAGCAGGTGGGCGGCGGGTCCTGACCCCGGGCGGCCGGGCACCGCGCCCGGCCGCGGCCGTCACATGATCGGACGGCTTCCCTCCTCCCGGGAGCGCGGTTATCGTTCGCTGGTACCCGGCCGTCCCCTCCGGCGCCTGCGCCCGGCCGGGGGAGGAGGTTCGCGTGCGCCCGGGTGTCGACGTGGGAGCGGTCCGGCCCGAGGACTTCGACGGGGTCGTCCAGCTGTGCCTGCGCGCCCGTGACGAGACCTGGACGGCCTCCCAGGTGTGCTCCGGCGACGCAGCGACGATCGCCCGGCACCTCGGCGCACTCACCGCCGCCCCGGGTGCCACGGTCCTCGTGGCGCGCTCGGGTGACGACGTCGTCGGCCTTCTCCTCGGGCGGCTCATCGGGCCGAACATGTTCACCGACGACGTGAACCTGGCGGTGGAGGCGGTGTACGTCGACCCCGCGGCGCGCCGGCGCGGCGTCGGGCACGCGCTGATGCAGGCCGCGGTCGAGGTGGCGCTCGAGGTCGGGGCCGAGAACGTGTACGCGGCACCGATCCCCGGAGCGCGCGGAGTGCAGCGGTTCTTCGTCCGGCTCGGCTTCACCCCCGCGGCCTCGCACCGCGTGATCGCCGTCGCGGCCCTGCACCGCCGGCTCGCGGCCGAGAGCGTCCGCCGGCCCGCGTCCCGCGGCCTCGACGAGGTGATCGCGCGGCGCCGTCAGTCGCGCGGCGGCGTCGGCTCGGTGCCGCTCTGGGGCGGTTCGCGCGGGTCGATGAGCAAGCACGTGAGCCGGGCCGTGCAGACCCGCCTCGACGTCGAGTCCTCGACGACGATCTCGTAGGTCGCGCTCGCGCGCCCCAGGTGCAGCGCGGTCGCCGTCCCACGCACGACGCCGTCCCGGACGGCCCGGTGGTGGCTCGCGCTCACCTCGATGCCCACAGCGTGGCGGCCCGGGCCCGCGTGGAGCGCCGCCGCGTACGACCCGAGGGTCTCCGCCAGCACGACCGACGCCCCGCCGTGCAGGAGACCGTACGGCTGGGTGTTGCCCGCCACCGGCATCGTCCCGACGACGCGGTCGGCCCGCGCCTCGAGCAGCTCGATGCCCATCCGCTCGACGAGCGTGCCGGCCGCCTCGCGGCGCAGGAGTGCGAGCAGGGCCGCGCCGTCGGCCCGGTCGCCGGGCGAGGCGTGGCCCGCGGCCGCCTCGGGGGTGTCCGCCATGGCCGGTAGGTTGGCACGCGTGACGGACGTGGCGCGACCCCGGCCCCTGCTGCTGCTCGTGGACGGCCACTCGATGGCCTACCGCGCGTTCTTCGCCCTCCCGGTGGAGAACTTCTCCACGACCACGGGCACGCCGACCAACGCCGTGTACGGCTTCACGTCGATGCTGGCCAACCTCCTGCGGGACGAGCGGCCCACGCACGTCGGCGTGGCCTTCGACGCCGGCCGCACCACCTTCCGGACCGAGCAGTTCCCGGCGTACAAGGCCACCCGCGACGTCACGCCGGCGGAGTTCTCGGGGCAGGTCCCGCTGATCAAGGACATCCTCGCTACCCTGCGGATCCCGACCGTCGAGAAGCCCAACTACGAGGCCGACGACGTCATCGCCACGCTCACCCGGCGGGCGGTGGCCGCGGGCATGGACGTCCTCGTCTGCACCGGCGACCGGGACGCCTTCCAGCTCGTGGAGGACGCGGTCACCGTGCTCTACCCGCGCAAGGGCGTGTCGGACCTCGTGCGCTTCACCCCCGCCGCCGTGGTCGAGAAGTACGGGGTGGCGCCGGGGTCCTACCCGGACCTCGCGGCCCTGGTGGGGGAGACGAGCGACAACCTCCCGGGGATCCCCGGCGTCGGGCCGAAGACGGCCGCCAAGTGGATCGCCACCTACGGGGGCCTGGAGGGCGTCCTGGCCGCCGCGGCCCAGGTCCCGGGCAAGGCGGGGGAGGCGCTGCGCGCGCACGTCGACCAGGTCCGCGTGAACCGCGACCTCAACGGCGCGGTGGACGACCTCGAGCTGCCGGTCACGGTGGACGACCTCGCGGTCCGGCCGTGGGACCGGGAGGCGATGCACCGCGTGTTCGACGCGCTCGAGTTCCGGGTCCTGCGCGAGCGCCTCCTCGCGATGGTCCCCGAGGACGCGGGGGAGGCGGAGGGGTTCCGGCTCGACGTGACGACCCCCGCGCCCGGCGACCTCGACGCGTGGCTCGCCGAGCGACGCGGCCAGGTCCTCGCGGTGGACGTCACCGGCCGCCCGTCGCCCGCACGTGGGGACGCCTGGTCGCTCGCCGTCGCCGACGGTCCGGACAGGGCCCTCGTCGTCGACCTGTCCGACCTGGGGCCGGCGGACGAGGCGGCGCTCGCAGCCTGGCTCGCGGACCCGGCGGCGCCCAAGTCCCTGCACGGCGCGAAGGACGCCCACCACGCGCTGGCCGGCCGGGGCCTGACGCTCGACGGCGTCGTCTTCGACACGCTGCTGGCGGCCTACCTCTGCCACCCCGACCAGCGCAGCTTCGACCTGGCCGACCTCGCGGTGCGCCACCTGCGCCGCGAGCTGCGCACGGAGGCGGCCGACGACGCCGCCCAGGGTGCCCTCGACCTGGACCTCGACGGGGGCCCCGGTCCGGCGCACCAGGGCGCCGTCCGGGCCGCGGCCGTCAGCGAGCTCACCGACGTGCTCGACGGCGCCCTGGCGGACCGGGAGGCCGGGCACCTCATGCGCGACGTCGAGCTGCCGCTCGTCGGGGTCCTCGCCGAGATGGAGAGCGTGGGCGTGGCGGTGGACACCGACCACCTCGGCGCGCTCGAGCGCGACTTCGCCGCCGTCGTCGCCGACGCGGCGGCGGAGGCGTACGCCGTCATCGGGCGCGAGGTGAACCTGGGCTCGCCCAAGCAGCTGCAGGAGGTCCTGTTCGACCAGCTCGCGATGCCGAGGACCAAGCGGATCAAGACGGGGTACACCACCGACGCCGCAGCGCTCCAGGAGCTCTTCGAGCGGACCCAGCACCCGTTCCTCGCGCACCTGTTGGCGCACCGCGACGCCTCCCGCCTGCGCCAGACGGTCGAGGGCCTGCTCCGGTCGGTCGCCGCCGACGGCCGGATCCACACCACGTACCTGCAGACGATCGCCGCGACCGGGCGGATCTCGTCGACGGAGCCCAACCTGCAGAACATCCCGATCCGGACCGAGGAGGGGCGCCGCATCCGGCGGGCGTTCGTCGTGGGGGACGGGTACGAGACGCTGCTGACGGCGGACTACAGCCAGATCGAGATGCGGATCATGGCGCACCTGTCCGGCGACGAGGGGCTCATCGAGGCCTTCCGGTCGGGGGAGGACCTGCACCGCTACGTCGGCTCGCGGGTGTTCGGGGTGCCGACGACGGAGGTCACCGCCGCCATGCGCTCCAAGATCAAGGCGATGTCCTACGGGCTGGCCTACGGGCTGTCCTCCTTCGGCCTGTCCAAGCAGCTGGGCATCTCGGTCGGCGAGGCGAGCGCGCTCATGGACGACTACTTCGCCCGGTTCGGGGGCGTGCGGGACTACCTCGGCGGCGTGGTCGACGAGGCGCGCCGCACCGGCTACACCGCCACGATCCTCGGCCGGCGCCGGTACCTGCCCGACCTCACGAGCGACAACCGCCAGCGGCGGGAGATGGCCGAGCGGATGGCGCTCAACGCACCGATCCAGGGCAGCGCCGCCGACCTCATCAAGGTCGCGATGCTCGGCGTGCACCGGGGGCTGCGCGAGGCGGGCCTGCGCTCGCGCATGCTGCTGCAGGTGCACGACGAGCTGGTCCTCGAGGTCGCACCGGGCGAGGACGAGGCCGTCGAGGCGCTCGTCCGTCGCGAGATGGGCGGTGCCGGGGCCCTGGCGGTGCCGCTGGAGGTCTCGGTCGGCAGGGGCGGCAGCTGGCACGACGCGGGGCACTGACCGGGGGCCCGGCCGGCGGCTCGGCGGCCGCGGCGGCCGCTCACCGCCGGGGCGTCACCTCACCCCGTCGGTGGCAGACGAAGATCGCCGTCCCGGGCAGCAGGGCGCCGCGGACCGGGCCCCACCCGCCCCACACCCGATCGTGCCCCGGGGGCCACTCGGGCTCGACGAGCCGCTCGAGCCGGAACCCGGTGGCGACGAGGTCGTCGACGTGGTCGCCGAGGGTGCGGTGGTGCTCGGCGTAGGTCGCCCGCCCCGCGTCGTCCGTCTCGACGTACGGGCGCCTGTCGAAGTACGAGCGGACCGCGGTGAGCCCGACCGGGTCGTCGGGGAAGGCCCACCGGAGCGGGTGTGTCACGGCGAAGACCCACGTGCCGCCGGGGCGCAGCACCCTGGCCACCTCCCGGTGCACCAGCCGGGACTCGGCGACGAACGGGATCGCGCCGAAGGCGGTGAAGGCGACGTCGAAGGACCCCTCGGCGAAGGGCAGGGCACGCGCGTCGGCCTGCACGAGCGGCGTGCGCGCCCCCGTCGCGGCATCGAGGGCGCGGGCGGCCCCGAGCATCCCCGCCGCGACGTCCGTCGCGACCACGTGCGCCCCGCGCCCCGCGAGCC
>JAEZAR010000326.1 GCA_023430425.1 Actinomycetes bacterium
GGACGGCCGGGCGCGCCCGCGCGGCGGTCACGGCCGCGGGGGCGTCCCCGGGCGCCCCGGACGCCCCGGACGGCCCGGACTGCTCCGGCGCGCCCCCGGGCTCGGGCAGCGGCACCGCCGCCAGCGGCTCCGAGCCGGTTCCGTGCAGGACGACGGCCGCACCGCCTCCGGCCACCACGTCCCGCGTGCGGGCCACGAGCCCCGCGGTGTCGACGGCGTGCGCCACCTCGGGCAGCCACGACCGGCGGGACTGCTTCGTGGCCTCGCGGACGGTCGCCAGCCACCGGGCACGGCTCTTGGCCGCCCGCTCCCCCCGCCAGACGACGACCGACCGGTCGGCCTGCCACGGGACGACCTCGTCGACCCCCACCTCCGTGGCCGCCTCGATCGCGAGCTCGTCCCGGTCGCCCTTGGCGAGCGCCTGCGCGAGCACGAGGCGCACGGCGGGCGCGGGCTCGTCCCGGCGCGCCAGCACGTCGAGGGCGAGCCGTCCGGGCTCGACGGCGGCGATGACGCACTCGAGGCGCACCCCGGCGCCGTCGACCACGTCGATCCGCTCCCCGGCCCGGCGCCGCTGGACCACTCCGGCGTGCCGCGCCTCGGCACCCTCGAGCACGTGGACCGCGCCGGCGGCGGCGTCGTCCAGGCGGCCGGGCTCGGCGAGGAAGACGGGGGCGCTGCCCATCAGCGTCCGGAGAGGTAGTCGCGCAGCTTGGCGAACATGCCGGGCTGGGCGGGGGCGAGGCGGGGCTCGGGGCGCTCCTCGCCGCGCAGGGCCGCCAGGTCGCGCAGCAGCCGCTCCTGCGTCTCGTCCAGGCCCGTGGGCACCTGCACGTCGACGTGGACGTGCAGGTCGCCGCGACCGGCGCCGCGCAGGTGCCCGACGCCGAGCCCGCGCATCGTCACCACCTCCCCCGGCTGCGTCCCCGGCCGGACGTCGATGTCACGCGGGCCGTCGAGGGTCTCGAGCTGCAGGACCGTGCCGAGGGCGGCCGCGGTCATCGGGACCTCGAGCGAGCAGTGCAGGTCGTCGCCCTGGCGCAGGAGCGTCGGGTGCGGGCGCTCCCGCACCTCGAGGTAGACGTCGCCCGGCGGACCGCCCGCGGGGCCGACCTCGCCCTGGCCGGGCAGCTTGATCCGGGTGCCGGTCTCGACGCCGGCCGGCACGTCGACGCCGATCGTCCGGCGGGCGCGCACGCGCCCCTCGCCCGAGCACTCCGGGCACGGGTCGGGGATCACGGTGCCGAAGCCGTGGCACGCGGCGCACGGGCTGGACGTCATGACCTGGCCGAGGAACGAGCGGGCGACCCGCTGGACGCTGCCCTGGCCCCCGCAGACCTCGCAGGTGCGGGGCGCGGTGCCGGGCCGGCAGCACGTGCCCTGGCAGGTCGGGCACACGACCGCGGTGTCCACCTGCACCTCGCGGTGGGCGCCGAACGCCGCCTCCGCGAGGTCCACGTCGAGGCGCACGAGGGCGTCCTGGCCGCGTCGGGCGCGCGGCACGGGGCCGCGCCGGGCCGTGGGTGCGCCGCCGAAGAACGTCTCGAAGATGTCCTGGAAGCCGAACCCGGCGCCGAACCCGGCGGCACCGCCGCCCGGGGCGGCGGGGTCCACCCCGGCGTCGTACATCTGGCGCTTGTCGGGGTTGGAGAGCACCTCGTAGGCGCGCGAGACCTCCTTGAACCTCTCCTCGGCGTCCTCGCCGGTCGCCACGTCGGGGTGGAGCTGTCGGGCGAGGCGGCGGTAGGCGCGCTTGATCTCCTCGGGCGTCGCGTCGCGCGAGACGCCGAGCAGCTCGTAGTAGTCGGTGCTCACGGGGCTCCAGGGCTGGTGGGGTCGAGGGGTCCGGCGACGGGCCACGCCGCGCGCCGCGGGGCGGGCGACGCCGGGGGACGGGCCGTCATCCGGCGAGGATCCGGGACAGGTAGCGGGCGACCGCCCGCACGGACGCCATGGTGCCCGCGTAGTCCATGCGCGTCGGGCCGAGCGAGCCCAGGCGGGCGAACGGCTGCCCGTCGGCGCCGTAGCTCGCCGCCACGATCGAGGTCTCCGCCAGGCCGGCGTGCTCGTTCTCGTGGCCGATCCGCACGGCGACGCCGGCCGAGTCCTCGGCCATCTCCGTCAGGAGACGCAGCAGCACGACCTGCTCCTCGAGCGCCTCCAGCACCGGCCGGATCGTGTGGGCGAAGTCCGTGCCGCTCCGGGCGAGGTTGGCCGTGCCTGCCATGACGATCCGCTCCTCGGTCGTCTCCTGGAGGGTCTCCTCCAGGACGCGCACGACCTGACGGACGAAGTCCTGGTCGGGCACCGGAAATGCCTCGGCAACCCGCTCGAGCGGCTCGGACAGGTCGGCCAGCCGGCGACCCGCCACCGTGGCGTTGAGCCGGGCGCGCAGCTCGCCGACGGCGTGCTCGGGCACGCCGCCGGCCGTCTCGAGCACCCGCTGCTCCACGCGGCCGGCGTCGGTGATGATGACGAGGAGCAGGCGGTCCGCCGACATCGGCACCAGCTCGAGGTGGCGCAGGGCGGTCCGCCGCAGCGAGGGGTACTGCACGACGGCGACCTGGTGGGTGAGCTGCGCGAGGAGCCGCACCGACCGGTCGACGACGTCGTCGAGGTCCACGGCGTCGTCGAGGAAGGCCCGGATCGCCCGCTGCTCGGCCGGCGACAGCGGCTTGACCTGGGACAGCCGGTCGACGAAGAGCCGGTAGCCCTTGTCCGTGGGGACGCGGCCCGCGGACGTGTGCGGCTGGGTGATGAAGCCGCCCTCCTCCAGCGCCGCCATGTCGTTGCGGATGGTCGCCGGAGAGACGTTGAGCTGGTGGCGCTCGACGAGCATGCGCGAGCCCACCGGCTCCCGCGTCTGCACGTAGTCCTCGACGATGGCGCGGAGCACCTCGAGCCTGCGGTCCTCGCTCACGGCGCCTCCTTCCCGGTCCTCGTCACGGCCCTCGACCCGCCCCGCGGCAGCCGCCGCGGGGGGTGGTGGCACTCGAACCCTCGGAGTGCTAATCCTACGACGACGCCCCGGCGGAACGGCAGCGGGCACCCCGCCGCGCCGTCGGGTCGGCACCGACCGCCGCCGAGCCGGTGCGCCGCCGTGCCTGCGGGTCGCGCCCGCTCGTACAGTGCCCCGGTGCCGACCGACCACCGTGCCCCGGACTCCCCCGGCG
>JAEZAR010000331.1 GCA_023430425.1 Actinomycetes bacterium
AGGTGACTGGGCCCGTCCGCGACATGTCTGCGTGATCGCGGGGGCCGAGAAAAGCGCAGCAGACTGCGCCCGGAGAAGCCCTGGTTCACTGCCGTCGGACGCGGGTTCGATTCCCGCCACCTCCACCGCTCAGCGAAGGCCGTCACGCAGCGGCAGACCGTGAGCTGCTGCCTACGGGGAAGATCTCCTGCGCAAGACGTTGGAGATCTTCCCCGCGACGGGATGCGCGCCTGGCTGGTCCAGATACCCGCCGCCGAGCGGCCGGCATCGTCACGGACGGGTCGCGCCGACGGCGTGACCCCTCGGCCGCCGCATGACATCTGTCATGCCGGAGTCGTGATCGACGGCACTACTGCCGCCACCCGGCCGGACGCGAGCCTTCGGGCATGACCACTACTCAGCAGACCTACCACCGTCCCACCGGGCCCGGAGCGCCCGTGCTGGCCGAGCTCCGCGGAGCCGCCAAGCAGTACGGGCAGGGCTCCACGGCCGTCCATGCGGTCCGGGGGCTGGACCTGGACGTGCGCGCCGGTGAGCTCCTGGCCCTGCTCGGGCCCAACGGGGCGGGCAAGTCGACGGCGGTGGGCATGCTCACCGGCCTGACCGCACCGACGTCGGGCACGGCGCGGCTCCTGGGGTACGACCCGCGCGACGTGCGCTCGCGACGCCGCCTCGGAGTGATGCTGCAAGCCTCGGGCGTGCCGCAGACCCTCCGCGTGCGCGAGCTGCTCACCGCGTTCCGCGGGTACTACCCGAGCCCGCTGCCGATGGCGCAGGTCGTCGCCGCGGCCGGCCTGGACGGGCTGGAGAACCGGATGTTCGGCGAGCTGTCCGGCGGTCAGCAACGACGGGTGCTCTTCGGGATCGCGCTGACGGGCGACCCCGACCTCCTCGTGCTCGACGAGCCGACCACGGGGCTGGACGTCGAGTCGCGGCGGGGTCTGTGGGTCACGCTGCGCGACCTGGCCCGCTCGGGCCGGGGGATCGTGCTCACCACGCACTACCTCGAGGAGGCCGACGCCCTCGCCGACCGGGTCGTGGTGATCGACCGCGGCGTTGCGGTCGCCCAGGGGACGCCGGCCCAGATCAGGTCCCGGGTCCCCGGCCGACGGGTCCGCGCACAGACCTCGGTCGGCCTCGCCGTCGCACGGCACTGGCCAGGGGTCGCCCGCGCGACGCGCGAGGGCCCGTGGCTGGAGCTGCTCGCCG
Organism: Actinomycetes bacterium; assembly: GCA_023430425.1. The sequence continues at coordinate 1,210 of JAEZAR010000331.1, forward strand.
GGTCCGCCGAGCCCGCCCTCCGGGCGCTGCTCGACGCCGATCCGGCGGCGGCCGAGGTCACCGTCACCGAACCGAGCCTCGAGGAGGCCTTCCTCGCCCTGACCACTGACACGGAGGCAGCACGATGACCACCACGACGAAGCCCCTGACGACTCCCCCCACGACGCCCACGGCGGGCCGCACGCAGGACACGGGGTCGACCCGGCCGAGGCCGGCGATCTACCTCACCGAGGCCCGGCACGAGTTCCTCAAGCTCATCCGCGTGCCCATCTTCGCCGTGAGCACGATCGCCCTGCCGCTCATGTTCTACGTGCTCTTCGGCGTCGCGTTCGGCGGCGGCGCGGGGCGGCCCGACGACGGCGGCGCGGGCGCGACCACCTACCTGATGGCGACCTACGGCACGTTCGGGGTCATCGGCGCGGCCCTGTTCGGCTTCGGCGTCTCCGTCGCCGTCGAGCGCGGCCAGGGCTGGATGCGGCTCAAGCGCGTCTCGCCGATGCCGCCGCAGGCCTACTTCGTGGCGAAGGTCGCGATGAGCACGGGGGTCTCCGCACTGATCATCGGTGCCCTGTTCGCCCTGGGGGCCACACTGGGTGGTGTGCGCATGCCCGCCACCGGCTGGACCGGCCTCGCCCTGGTCCTGCTCCTCGGCGCGCTGCCGTTCTCGGCCATGGGCCTGGCCTTCGGCTACCTCGTCGGTCCCAACTCGGCACCGGCCCTGCTCAACCTCGTCCACCTGCCGATGGCGTTCGCCTCCGGGCTGTGGATCCCGATCCACGAGCTGCCCGCCTTCGTGCAGGGGATCGCCCCGGCGCTGCCGCCCTACCACTTCGCCCAGCTCGCCCTGGGCACCGTCGGCGCGGATGCGGGCGGCTCCCCCGCGCTGCACGTCGTCGCGCTCCTGGCGTCCACCGCGGTGTTCCTGGCGGTGGCCGCGTGGGGCTTCCGGCGCGACGAGGGGCGCACCTACGGATGAGGCGCCGCCGATGAGCCAGGACCGCCCGCACGCGAGCCGCTCCCTGCGCTACGTCTGGCTGGTGTACCTCGGCTCGCTGTTCTTCCAGCCCGTGGTCGACTCCTCGGCGGACCCTGGGGAGTGGCTGGCGGTCGCGGTGCTGATCGGGCTCTTCCTGCCGATCTACGCCGGGACCTTCCGGGTCCGCGACCAACGGCGGACCGTGCTCCTGATCGCGGCGTTCGGCGCGCTGGCGCTGGCAGGTTCGGTGGTCAACAGCGGCGCCAGCGTGTTCGTCATCTACGGCGCCTCCACCGCGGGCAGGCTCCGCCCCGCCCGCCGGGCCGTGACCGTGATCGCGGTCCTCGTCGGACTCGTGGTCCTGATGGCCGTCATCTCCCCCGCGCCGATGCCCTGGCGGCTCGCAGCGCTCACTCCGGCGCTGTTCTTCACGCCCGCCGTGGGGGCAGCGAGCATCCTCGACGCGGAGCGGCGCCGAGCCGAGAGACGTCTCCGGCGTGCGAACGAGGAGATCGAGCGCCTCGCGACGATCGCCGAACGGGAGCGGATCGCGCGCGACCTGCACGACCTGCTCGGGCACACGCTGTCCGTCATCGTGCTGAAGTCCGAGCTGGCGGCGCGCCTGGTGCACGCCGACCCCGACCGGGCGACGGCGGAGGTCGACGACATCGAGCGGATCGGACGGGCCGCCCTCGGCGAGGTGCGCGCCGCGGTCACCGGCTACCGGGCCCGCGGCCTGGACGCCGAGATCGCCGGTGCGCGGATCGCGCTGGAGGCGGCGGGCGTCGATGTCGACGTACGCGCGGACCCGCCCGACCTGGGCCCTGAGCAGGAGTCCGCGCTGGCGATGGCGCTGCGGGAGGCGGTGACCAACGTCGTCCGGCACGCCGGCGCCCGGCACGCCACCATCGCCCTCACGACCGCCGGCTCCGACGTGCGGCTCGAGGTGGGCGACGACGGCCGGGGCTGGGCGGGCATGGCCGGGTCCGGGATCACCGGCATGCACGAGCGGATCGCCGCCATGGGTGGCCGGGTCCGGGTCGGCCCCCCGCCCGGCGAGGACGGCCGGCCCGGGACCGTCGTCGAGGTCACGGTCCCGATGGTGCGCACGACCACGGACCGGCACGAGGCCGAGGAGCGGGGCGGGCCATGACGATCACCGTGGTCCTGGCGGAGGACCAGCGCATGGTGCTGGACGCGCTCGCCACCCTCCTGGGGCTGGAGGCCGACATCGAGGTGGTGGGCACCGCCGGCGACGGGACGGAGGCCGTGCGCCTCACCGAGGCGCTACGGCCCGACGTCCTGCTGGCGGACATCGAGATGCCCGTGATGTCGGGGCTCGAGGTCGCCGCGGAGGTCCGCCGGCGCGGCCTGCCGACGAGGGTGGTGATCCTGACCACGTTCGCCCGCGGCGGCTACCTCCGCCGCGCGCTGGACGCCGGCGCCGTCGGGTACCTGCTCAAGGACGCCCCCGCCAGCGCCCTGGCCCGCGCCGTCCGGGACGTGCACGCCGGCGGCCGCGCCGTCGACCCCCAGCTCGCCGCCGACGCCTGGGGGGACCGGGACCCGCTGACCGACCGGGAGCGCCAGGTCCTCCGCCTGGCCGGGGACGGGCTGTCCAACGGCGAGATCGCCGGGCAGCTGCACCTGTCCGAGGGCACCGTGCGCAACTACCTGTCCGAGGCGATGGGCAAGCTCGGCGCCGCCAACCGGTCCGCGGCGGCCCGGCAGGCACGCGAGCGGGGATGGTTGTGACGACCCGGTCCGTCCGGCCGGGTCCGCCGACCGGGGCCACAACGTCCCGACCCGGGGCCCCGCACCGCCGCTAGCGTGACCGACGACGTCGGATCGATCGGGTGAGGGCAGCGTGCTGGAGGCGGCCGGGTCGCTCGTGGCGATCGGCGTCCTCGGCGTCGCCGGCGCCCTCCTCGCCCGCCGGGGGCTGCTCGGCGACCGGGCCGTGGACGCGCTGAAGCTCCTCATCACGCGCCTCACCCTCCCCCTGCTCCTCCTCCGCGCGTTCCTGCGCCTCGAGCCGGACGGCCGCAACGCGGTCCTCGCCCTCGTCGTGTTCGCCTCGTGCGCGCTCATGGGAGCCCTCGGCCTTGCCCTGACCAGGCTCACCCGGCTCCCCTCACCCGAGACCCGCCTCCTCCTCCAGGGGTTCGAGGCCGGGATGCTCGGCTACGCGCTCTTCGTCGCGCTCCACACGACGGAGCACCTGCCCGCGTTCGCCGCCCTGGACCTGGGACAGGTCGTCTTCGTCTTCACGGCCCTCATGGTCCAGATGAGCGTCCTGAACCGCGCCGACGGCGAGCGGCGGGCCGCCTTCCCGTGGCGCGACGTCGTCGGCTCACCCGTCCTGTGGGCGATCGCCGCAGGCCTGGCCCTCTCGCTCGCCGCCCCCGACCTGGCGCGCGGCCTCGCGAGCCCTGACGGCGTGGCTGCGCCCGTGTTCGACACGGTGGGCGGGCTGACGACACCGCTCGTCTGCCTCGTGATCGGCGCCTCGCTGGCGGGCGGGGTTCCCCGGGACCGCGCCGTCGTCATGATCGTCGCGCTGCGCGCGGCGGTCGGCCTGTCGCTCGGGCTGCTGGTGGCCCTCGTCGTGATCCCCGCGCTCGGCTTCTCCGAGTGGCACGCGCGGGCGGCCCTGGTGCTGTTCGCACTGCCCGCACCGTTCGTCATCCCCGTGTACTACCGCCGCAGCGGGGCGCTCGTGGGGGGCGTGCTCACGCTGAGCACGCTCGTCTCGATCGCGCTGATCGCCGTGCTGGCGGTGCTCGGCCTCGCCTGACTGCCCGGCGCCGGGCCGCTCAGTCGGCGGGCGTGGTGCGAGGGCTGTCGGCGGGCTCGGCCCCGGCGTCGCCGCCCACACCGGGGGCGCGCGCGATCCGGGCCGCCCGCACGGCCCGTCGACGGTCGACCACCACCACACCGCCGAGCACCGCGAGCCCGATGGAGGCCCCGGCGATCACGTCCGTCACGAAGTGGTACCCGAGGTACAGGCGGCTCCCGGCGACGAGCGCCATCCCGAGGACGGCGAGACCGACCCACAGGACCAGGGTGCGGACGGCCGGCCGGCGGATCCACAGCAGGTAGCCCGCCACCAGCAGGAACGTCGCCGTCCCGACGGTGTGCCCGGACGGGAAGGAGTAGGTCGTCTCGGAGCCGGGGACCGACATCGTGTCCAGGGGCGGGCGAGGTCGGGCGATGACCGCCTTCGCGGTCACGGAGAGCAGCGTCGAGACGATCATCGCCCCCGCCAGGAGGACGGGCTGCCACCACGACCGGGTGCGGACCCCCCAGACGACAGCCGCGACGAGGACGACGCCGGGGAGCACCGACGGACCCGTGACCAGGGAGACCGCCGTGAGGAACGCGGTGACCGGGGCGCTCCTCGCCTCGACGAGGGCGCGCAGCACCGGCTGGTCGGCCCCGGCGAGGTCGTCCCCCTCGGACACGGAGTCCAGCACCGCGCCGAACGCCACCACCCCGGCCACGAGCAGCAGGAGCCCGAGGACGACGGCGACCCGCGCCTCGGGCTCGCGCAGCTCGCCGCGGCGGGCCCAGAGTCGCGCCAGGACCGCGCGCAGCCGGTCGACGGCACCGGGCCGGGATGCATCGGGCATCCTCGGATCCTGGCAGTGCCGGGCGCCGACGGCGACGGGAGCGGGGCTCCGCTCGGCTCCACCCGTCGCGGCCACGCACCGCGCGAACCCCGTGGAGGTGACGACCGATGAGCGGCGTCGCGGGACGTCGGCGTCGACGCGGCCCCCTCTCAGAAGCGGAACGGCACCGGGATGCCCCCGCAGCAGCAGACGCCCCCGCCCTGCACGTCGGCCGGCACGACGGCGAGCGCGGCCCGGTAGCACAGCAGGAACCGGGCGGCTGTCGGCACGGCGCCACGCAGGAGGCCTCGGCTGCGGACGATCTCGCGGACCGCCTGCGAGCACGACGGGCCGCCGTGCACGACACGCGCCGCGCACGACCAGCCCTTCCGTGGCGACAGCCGGCGCTGGTAGGCGCGGATGGCGGCGTCGGCGGCGCGGTTCGCGGGGCTCATCACCCGACGGTATGGGGTGCGCCCGCCGCGCGCTCGGGGTCGCGTGCCGGCCCCCGACCGGCGCCGCCCC
>JAEZAR010000005.1 GCA_023430425.1 Actinomycetes bacterium
ACCCATGACCACGTTCGCCCCGGACCTCGACGACCCGGCCACCGACCCGTTCGAGGCCGCCCGCGTGGCGGCCGAGGCGCTCGCGGAGGTCACGGGCGTCCCACGGCACGACGTCGCCCTCGTCCTCGGCTCCGGCTGGGGCGGCGCCGCCGACCTGGTCGGGGAGACGGTCGCCGAGGTGCGGGCCGAGCAGCTCCCGGGCTTCGCGGCCTCCGTGGTCGAGGGGCACGGCGGCACGCTGCGATCCGTACGCCTCGCCGACGGCGCACGGCACGCCCTCGTGCTCGGCGCGCGCACCCACCTGTACGAGGGCCGCGGCGTGCGACGGGTTGTGCACGGGGTCCGGACGGCGGCGGCCGCCGGCGCCGGCACGCTCGTCCTCACCAACGGGTGCGGCGGCCTGGACCCGGCCTGGGGCCCCGGCACCCCTGTGCTCATCCGTGACCACCTCAACCTCACGGCGACGTCGCCGCTCGAGGGTGCGACGTTCGTCGACCTGACGGACCTGTACTCGGCGCGCCTGCGCGCCATCGCCCACGAGGTCGACCCGGACCTGCCCGAGGGCGTGTACGCGCAGTTCCCCGGGCCGCACTACGAGACGCCGGCGGAGGTCGCGATGGCCGGCCGGATGGGCGCCCACCTGGTCGGCATGTCGACGGCGCTGGAGGCCATCGCGGCCCGCCACGCGGGGCTGGAGGTGCTCGGCATCTCGCTCGTGACGAACCTGGCCGCGGGCGTCGGGGACGAGCCGCTGGCCCACGAGGAGGTCATCGAGGCGGGCCGTGCCGCGGGCCCGCGCATCAGCCGGCTGCTCGCCGAGATCGTCGGGCGGATCCGGTGAGCGCCCCCGTGGACCGCCTCACCCCGGACCTCGTCGCGCGCGTGCGCGCCTGGATCGACGACGACCCGGACCCGCAGACGGCCCGGCACCTGGCCGACCTCCTCGACCTGGCCGGCGAGCACAACGGCGACGAGACGATGCAGGTCGCGGCGCGCCAGGAGCTGGCGGACCGCTTCGCCGGGTTCCTCGAGTTCGGCACGGCCGGCCTGCGGGGCGCGCTCGGCGGCGGGCCCAACCGGATGAACCGCGCCGTCGTCATCCGCACGGCTGCCGGCCTCCTGCGCTACCTCACCGACGTCCTCGGTGCGGACGCGCGTCCGCGCGTGGTCATCGGGTTCGACGCGCGGTACCTGTCCGACGTCTTCGCGCGCGACACGGCGGCCGTCGTCACGGCGGGCGGGGGCGAGGCCCTGCTGCTCCCCCGTCCGCTGCCGACGCCCGTCCTCGCCTTCGCGGTCCGCCGGCTGGGCGCGGACGCCGGGGTGATGGTCACGGCGAGCCACAACCCGCCCCAGGACAACGGCTACAAGGTCTACCTCGGCGGCCGCGTGGTCGACGGGGCCGGCCGCGGCGTGCAGATCGTCCCGCCGCACGACGCCGAGATCGCCACCCGGATCGCGGCGGTGCCGTCCGTCACGTCCGTGCCGCGCGTCGAGAGCGGGTGGGCACATCTCGACGAGGACGTCGTCGAGGCGTACCTCGCGGCCATCGGCGCCCTCGCGGTGCCCGGCTCCCCGCGCGACCTGCGCATCGTCACCACGTCGCTGCACGGCGTCGGGGGCGAGCTGCTGCGCCGCGTCCTCGCCGACGCCGGGTTCCGCGACGTGCACGCGGTGCCCGAGCAGGTCGCGCCCGACCCGGCGTTCCCCACCGTCGCCTTCCCCAACCCGGAGGAGCCCGGCGCCATCGACCTGGCCCTGGCGCTGGCCCAGGCCATGGACGCGGACCTGGTCATCGCGAACGACCCCGACGCCGACCGGTGCGCCGCCGCGGTGCGTGACCCGTGGGCCGCCGTCGCCACGGGCGAGGACTCCGCCCGCGCGGCGGGCTGGCGCATGCTCCACGGCGACGAGGTGGGCGCGCTGCTGGGCTCCGACGTCGCGCGGGGCGTGGCGGCGGCCGGCGGTGGCGACGGCGTGCTGGCGAACTCCATCGTGTCCTCGCGCCTGCTGGGGCGGATCGCCGCCGCACACGGGCTGGCGCACCGGGAGACGCTCACGGGCTTCAAGTGGATCTCGCGCGTCGAGGGCCTCGTGTTCGGCTACGAGGAGGCCCTCGGCTACTGCGTCGCGCCCTCGTTCGTGCGCGACAAGGACGGCCTGTCGGCCGCCCTGCTGCTCGCGCAGCTCGCCGCGCGCGTCAAGGCGGAGGGACGGACGCTGCTGGACGAGCTCGACGACCTGGCGCTGGAGCACGGCCTGCACCTGACCGACCAGCTCTCCGCGCGGTTCGGCGACCTCTCGGCGATCGGCGCCACGATGGACCGGGTCCGCTCCGCGCCGCCGACGACGCTCGCGGGGTCGCCGGTGGTGGCGGTGGAGGACCTGGCACGCCCGGCGCCCGGGCCCGACGCGCTCCCGCCGACCGAGGGCCTGCGGCTGCTCGCCGAGGACGGCACCCGTGTCGTCGTCCGACCGAGCGGGACCGAGCCGAAGGTGAAGTGCTACCTCGAGGTGGTCGTGCCGGTCGAGGCGGCCGCGGTCGACGACGCGCGGCGCACCGCCCGCAGCCGCCTCGACGCGGTGCGTGGCGACGTGGCGCGCGCGCTGGGCCTGCCGGACGCCTGAGCCGCAGCCCTCGGAGCATCGCGTTACCCACGAGTACGATCGAACGATGAGCACCACCGCCGCGCCACGGTCCCGGAGCGCCGCCACGGACGACGGCGCGACCGCCGACGCCGGGCCCAGCGACCTCGCACGCCGGGTCCTCGGCACCGCCGAGCTCGACGAGACCACGCTCCGGCGCTACCTGCACGGGCTGCCCGGCGTCGACCAGGTCGGCGCCGACGGCCGCGCCGCGATGCTCGGCACGCGGTCGATCAAGACCTCGGCCAAGGAGTGGGCGCTCGACCTGGTCGTCCGCATGGTCGACCTGACCACCCTCGAGGGCTCCGACACCCCCGGCAAGGTCCGCGGGCTGTGCGCCAAGGCGCTCCGCCCCGACCCGGCCGACCCGACCTGCCCCCGCCCTGCCGCGGTCTGCGTCTACGGGGACATGGTCCCCGTGGCCGTCGAGGCGCTCCGGGGCAGCGAGGTCAAGGTCGCCGCCGTGGCGACGGCCTTCCCGTCCGGCCGCGCCTCGCGGGCCGTCCGTCTCGCCGACACGCGCGAGGCGGTCGCGGCCGGGGCGCACGAGATCGACATGGTCATCGACCGCGGCGCGTTCCTCGCCGGGCGCTACCAGCAGGTCTTCGACGACATCGTGGCCGTGCGCGAGGTGTGCCGTGCCGACGGCCACGAGGCGCACCTGAAGGTGATCCTCGAGACCGGTGAGCTCGTGACCTACGACAACGTCCGCCGCGCGTCCTGGCTCGCCATGCTCGCCGGCGCGGACTTCATCAAGACGAGCACGGGCAAGATCTCGCCGGCCGCCACTCTCCCCGTGACGATCGTCATGCTCGAGGCCGTGCGCGACTTCCGCGCCCAGACCGGCCGCCAGGTCGGGGTGAAGCCGGCGGGCGGCATCCGGACCGCGAAGGACGCCGTCAAGCACCTCGTCGCCGTGAGCGAGACCGTCGGCGAGGACTGGCTCAGCCCCGACTGGTTCCGGTTCGGCGCCTCCACGCTGCTCAACGACGTGCTCCAGCAGCGCCAGAAGATGCGGACCGGCTGGTACTCCGGCCCCGACTACGTGACCCTCGACTGAAGGCCAGGACCATGACCCGCTTCGAGTACGCGCCGGCCCCCGAGTCGCGCGCCGTCGTGGACATCGCCTCGTCCTACGGGCTCTTCATCGACGGCCGCTTCGTCGAGCCCGCGGACGGCACGATGATGAAGACCCTCAACCCCGCGACGGAGGAGGCGCTGGCCGACGTCGCCGAGGGTGGCGCGACCGACATCGACCGCGCCGTGACCGCGGCGCGGCGCGCGCAGGAGAAGGTGTGGGGCCCGATGCCGGGCGCCGAGCGCGCGAAGTACCTGTTCCGCATCGCGCGCCTGCTGGCCGAGCGCTCGCGCGAGTTCGCCGTGCTCGAGACGCTCGACAACGGCAAGCCCATCCGCGAGTCGCGCGACGTCGACGTCCCGCTCGCCGCCGCGCACTTCTTCTACTACGCCGGCTGGGCCGACAAGCTCGCGCACGCCGGCTTCGGGCCGGACCCCCGCCCGCACGGCGTGGCCGCGCAGGTCATCCCCTGGAACTTCCCGCTGCTCATGCTCGCGTGGAAGCTCGCCCCCGCCCTCGCCGCGGGCAACACGGTGGTCCTCAAGCCGGCGGACACGACGCCGCTCACCGCCCTGCTGTTCGCCGACCTGCTCCGCCAGGCCGAGCTGCCCGCGGGCGTCGTGAACATCGTCACGGGCGGCCGCGAGACCGGCTCGCTGCTGGTCAACCACCCCGGCGTCGACAAGATCGCGTTCACCGGCTCCACGCCCGTCGGCAAGCGGATCGCCCGGGAGGTCGCCGGGAGCCGCAAGCACCTGACCCTCGAGCTCGGCGGCAAGGCGGCGAACATCGTGTTCGACGACGCGCCGGTCGACCAGGCGGTCGAGGGCATCGTCAACGGGATCTTCTTCAACCAGGGCCAGGTCTGCTGCGCGGGCTCGCGCCTGCTCGTGCAGGAGTCCGTCGCGGACGAGGTGGTCGACCGACTGAAGTCGCGCCTCGGGACCCTGCGTGTCGGCGACCCGATGGACAAGAACACCGACGTCGGCGCGATCAACTCCGCCCAGCAGCTCGAGCGGATCACCCGCCTCACGGACGCGGGCGACGCCGAGGGCGCGACCCGCTGGACGGCCCCGTGCGACCTGCCCGAGCGGGGGTACTGGTTCGCCCCGACGGTGTTCACCGACGTCAGCGCCGCGCACTCCATCGCGCGCGAGGAGATCTTCGGGCCCGTCCTGTCGGTGCTCACCTTCCGGACGCCCGCCGAGGCCGTCGCCAAGGCGAACAACACGCCCTACGGGCTCTCCGCCGGCATCTGGACGGAGAAGGGCTCGCGGATCCTGTGGATGGCGGACCGGCTCCGGGCCGGCGTCGTCTGGGCGAACACGTTCAACCGCTTCGACCCGACGAGCCCGTTCGGCGGGTACAAGGAGTCCGGCTACGGCCGGGAGGGCGGCCGGCACGGGCTCGCCGCCTACCTGCGGCAGGAGGGTGCGCTGTGAGCGCCGGTACGCGCCTGGAGGTCCGCAAGACCTACAAGCTCTTCATCGGGGGCGCGTTCCCGCGCAGCGAGTCGGGGCGCACCTACGAGGTGCACGACGACCGCGGCGGCTTCCTCGCCAACGCCGCGCTCGCCTCGCGCAAGGACGCCCGCGACGCCGTCCGGGCCGCGCGCGCGGCGCAGCCCGGCTGGGCCGGGGCCACGGCCTACAACCGCGGCCAGGTGCTCTACCGCGTCGCCGAGCTCCTCGAGGGCCGTCGCGAGCAGTTCGTGGCGGAGGTGGCCGCCGGGGAGGGCCTGGCCCGCAAGGCGGCCGACGCGGTCGTGTCCGCCGCCGTGGACCGCTGGGTCTGGTACGCGGGGTGGACGGACAAGGTGGCGCAGGTCGCCGGTGCGGCCAACCCCGTGGCAGGGCCGTACTTCAACCTCTCGGTGCCCGAGCCCACGGGCGTGGTCGGGGTGCTCGCTCCGCAGCGCTCGTCGCTGCTCGGCCTCGTCAGCGTGGTCGCACCCGTGCTCGTGACGGGCAACGCCGTCGTCGTCCTCGCCTCGACCGCCCGTCCGCTGCCGGCGATCACACTGTCCGAGGTGCTCGCGACGTCCGACGTCCCCAAGGGGGTGGTCAACGTCCTCACCGGCCGCACGGCGGAGGTCGCACCGCACCTGGCGGGGCACCTCGACGTCAACGCCGTCGACCTCACCGGCGCGGTCGGCGCCGACGGCGTGGCGTGGGGCGAGCTGGAGGCCCTCGCCGCCGAGAGCGTCAAGCGCGTGGTCCGCCCGCCCGCCGGCGACGCCGAGCCCGACTGGACGGCCGACCCGGGCGGGCCGGCCCGGGTCCTCGCGTTCACGGAGACCAAGACGGTCTGGCACCCCAAGGGCGTCTGACCCGCGCTCAGCCGCCCGCGTCCGCCGCGTCGTAGGCGGGCCGGATCACGTCGTCGACGAGCGCCGCGCGCTCCTCGAGCGGGCGGAACGCGGACCACGCCGCCGTCACGGTGACGTCGCGGAGGTCGGCGAGCGTCCACCCGGCGTCGGTGACGAGCCGGTGCAGCTCGTCGGTCGCGGAGGTCCCGGACATCAGCCGGTTGTCCGTGTTCACCGTCACGGCGAACCCGAGCCGCAGCAGCGCGGTCACCGGGTGTGCCGCGACCGACGCCGCCGCGCCGGTCTGCACGTTCGACGTCGGGCAGCACTCGAGCGGCACCTGCTGGTCCAGCACCCAGCGCGCGAGCCGCCCGAGCCGCGCGCCGTCGAGGCCGAGGGGGTCGTCCGGCGCCGGGGCGCCGAGGGCGACGTCGTCGGCCAGCCGCACCCCGTGCCCCACCCGTAGCGCACCCGTCCGGTGCACGGCCTCCGCGATCGAGTCGAGCCCCGCCGCCTCGCCCGCGTGCACGGTCACGGGGAAGCTCGCCTCGCGCAGCCTCGCCAGGGCGCGCGCGTGCCGCAGCGCCGGGTACCCCGCCTCGGGGCCCGCCACGTCGAACCCGACGACACCCCGGTCCCGGTTGGCGAGCGCGAGCTCGGCGGTCCAGTCCCCCGCGTCGCGGTGGCGCAGCGCCGTGACCACCTGCCCGACGACGAAGGGCCGGCCCGCTGCGGCGGCCTCGGCGGCCCCCTCTGCCAGTCCGCGCTGCACCGCGTCCACGACCTGCTGCGGGTCCAGGCCGCCGGCGAGGTGCTGCTCGGGCGCGTACCGCAGCTCGGCCAGCACGACGCCGTCGTCCGCGAGGTCGAGCACAGCCTCGCGGGCGACGCGCGTGAGCCCCTCGGCGGTCTGCATGACCGCCACCGTGTGGTCGAAGGTCTCCAGGTAGCGCTCGAGGGAGCCGCTCGACGCGCTCTCGGTGAACCACCGGCCGAGCTCCGCGGGGTCGCGGGTGGGCAGCGGGTGCCGAACGGCCTCGGCGAGCTCGACGACGGTGGCGGGCCGCAGCCCGCCGTCCAGGTGGTCGTGGAGCGCCACCTTGGGCAGGCGCCGGACCAGGGCGCGGTCGAGGGGGGTCACTGCTCCGGGTAGTCCTCGTCGTCGACGGGGACGTCGACCGACTGCTCCAGCACGTCGTGCTCGGCGGCGTCGTCGATGGGGCGCTCCCCGCGGCGCGGGGGCTGCGCGGGCAGGCCGCCGGAGTCGACGTGCTGATCGAGCACGTCCGCCTCGGACGCGTCCGACGGCAGCTCCTCCGGCAGCGCCGGCGCGTCGTCGAGACCGGCTGCCTGCTCGGCCACGTCCTCCGGGCTGTCCGGCGGGACGAGGCCCGCGTCGGCCCACGTGCTGTCACCGGGCGTCGTGCTCATGGCGCACCACCTCTCGCTCGGGCCCGCGGCTCGGGCGTCATGTCCATCCTGGTCGCCCGGGACGGGCGGCGCCAACGTGGTCGCCCGGGACGGGCAGCGCCGAGGTGAGTCGGTCTCCTCCGGCGTGCGGTCGGGACCATCCTCAGGCGGGCAGGACCGCCCACACCAGGTGGCTCCAGCCGCCGAACGCCGCATGGGCCCGCCCGCCGGACAGGACCTGCGGCCCCGCCGGCACGACCGCACCGCGGGCCGGCTCCCAGATCCGCAGCGGGCCGCGGGCACCGGGACGCCGGTCGTCGTCGGGGACGGCCAGGACGACGTGGCGCGGCACGGCGGCCGACCAGCCGTGGGACCGGTCGCCCCCCGTGAGCAGGGGCACCGGTATCCCCGCGTCGAGGGCCGCGCCGACGCGCACGAGGACGGCCTCGAGGTGCGGCCGGGCCGTGTCGTCGACCACGGCGTGCGTGTAGCGCACCCCGAGGAAGCGGGCGCCTGCCGCCAGGGCCCACGGCGGCGTGCCCAGGCCCTGCGGCCACGCCAGCGCCCCGAGCACCGCCCGGTCGGTCGTCGCCCGGTGCACCACCCGGTGCAGGACCGCGAAG
>JAEZAR010000031.1 GCA_023430425.1 Actinomycetes bacterium
GCCGACCCCTGCGAGCTCGACAGGCCCCGTCCAGCCGGCCCGGTCCAGGAGCAGGAGGCCCACCGCGCCGGGGACGTCGTCGACGAGCACGGCCGGACCGCGCCCGTACGACGGGCGTGGTGGCCAGCCCAGACGCTCGTCGTCGATCCCGGCGGCCGCCAGCGAGGGGTGCAGGCGACCGGTGACGCGTGTCGGGGCGTCCCGGCTCACGGCCACGACGACAACGACCTCGGGGTGCGCGGCCCGCAGGGCCGTCGTCGCGGCGACGGCAGCCGCGCGCTCGGTGCCCAGCACCGGCGTGGCACCCGACGCGCCGGGGACGAGGAGGGCGGTCGGCGGGACGAGCGCAGCGGCCACGAGCACGCCCCGAACCTACCGTGCGGTATGCCGTCGCCGAGGCGGATCCGGCCATGATCACCTGGCGGCGGCGGGCCCGTCACCAGCACGGATCGGACCCGTGGCGGGCGCACCCCCGCTCCGGGCTCGGGCCCGCGCCGACCCGGCTCAGGACCGCCGGGTCGGCATGGGGAGGGCGACGGGGCCGGCCGGGGCGGTCGGGTGGTCGTGGTCGTGCGGGTCGTCCCCGAGGGCGGCCCGTCGTCGGGCCGCCCATGCGTCCCCCGCCCGCGTGCGCCGGACCCGGAACGGCCCGCCGTCCAGGGCCGAGTCCGCGACCAGGTGGTGCGGCGCCCCGTGGGTGACGCGGACGGTGACGAGGTCGCCGGGACGGGGCACGTCGGCCGGTGGGACGGTCGCCAGGCGGGGGTCGAGCAGCGGGTCGGCGTCGGCGGGGTGCACGGCCGCCGTCGCCGGCAGCGCGAGGTGGACGAGGCGGTTGTCCGCGGCGCGCCCGCTCGTGCGCCGGGTCGCGCCGTCCTTGCGTCCCTCGCCCTCGGCGACGAGGACCTCCACGACCCGGCCGGTCTGGGCGGCGTTCTCCTCGGTCGAGATCCGCTCCTGCAGGTCCACCAGGCGGGCGTACCGCTCCGCCACGACGTCCGGGGGCACCTGGTCGGGCAGGTCCGCCGCCGGCGTGCCGGGCCGCGGTGAGTACTGGAACGTGAAAGCCGAGGCGAACCGCGCCTGCTCGACGACGCGGAGCGTCTGCGCGAAGTCCTCCTCCGTCTCGCCGGGGAAGCCGACGATGACGTCGGAGGTGATCGCGGCGTCGGGCAGGGCGGACCGGACGTGGTCGAGGATCCCCAGGAAGCGCTCGCTGCGGTAGGAGCGGCGCATGGCCCGCAGGATCCGGTCGGAGCCCGACTGGAGCGGCATGTGGAGGCTGGGCATGACCGTCGGCGTCTCGGCCATGGCCGCGACGACGTCGTCGGTGAAGGCGGCGGGGTGCGGTGACGTGAAGCGCACGCGCTGCAGACCCGGGACGGCGCCGACCGCGCGCAGGAGCGCGGCGAACGCCCCGCGGTCGCCGAAGCCGACGCCGTAGGAGTTGACGTTCTGCCCGAGGAGGGTGACCTCGATCGCCCCCTCCGCCACCAGGGCCTCGACCTCGGCGAGGATCTCCCCCGGACGGCGGTCGCGCTCCTTGCCGCGCAGGTGCGGGACGATGCAGAAGGTGCAGGTGTTGTTGCAGCCGACGCTGATCGAGACCCACGCGGCGTACACCGACTCCCGGCGCGTCGGCAGGGTGGACGGGAAGACCTGGAGGGACTCGGCGATCTCGACCTGTGCCCGCGCGTTGTGACGGGCCCGCTCGAGCAGCACCGGGAGCGCGTCGAGGTTGTGGGTGCCGAAGACCACGTCGACCCAGGGGGCCCGCTCGACGATGCCGGCGCGGTCCTTCTGGGCGAGGCACCCGCCGACCGCGATCTGCATGCCCGCCCGCTCGCGCTTGAGGGCCGCCAGGCGCCCCAGGTTGCCGTACAGCCGGGTGGCCGCGTTCTCGCGGACCGCGCACGTGTTGATGACCACGACGTCCGCCCGCCACACCTCGGCGTCCGCCGGGTCCGCCGCGCGGTACCCCGCGCGCTCGAGCAGGCCGGCCATGTGCTCGGAGTCGTGGGCGTTCATCTGGCAGCCGAGCGTCCGCACGACGTAGGTGCCCCGCGCGCTCGCGGGCGCCCCGCCGGGCTCGGCGACGGGGGCGTGCGGTGCGGCGGGCAGGGTGGCGCTCATCGCCACCAGGGTACGGGGAGCCCCCGCCGCGAAGATTTACCTCGCCGTGATCATCCCGAGTGGCCGACGTCACACAACCGACCTACGTTCGACGGATGATCGACACTGGCGGCAGCGGGGCCGGCAGCGTCCCGCCCGGGGAGACGTCGGCCGAGCCCCTCGTCGTGCTCTCCGGGGTGAACAAGCACTTCGGCCCTCTGCACGTGCTGCGGGACATCGACCTCGCGGTCCACCGCGGCGAGGTCGTCGTCGTCGTCGGGCCCTCGGGCTCCGGCAAGTCCACCCTGTGCCGCGTCATCAACCGCCTGGAACCGGTCGACGGCGGCAGCGTCGTCGTCGACGGCCAGCCCGTGCCCGCGGAGGGCCGCGCGCTCGCCCGGCTGCGCGCCGACGTCGGGATGGTGTTCCAGTCGTTCAACCTCTTCGCCCACAAGACGGTGCTGGCGAACGTCACCCTCGGCCCGGTCAAGGCGAAGGGGCTGCGCCGCAGCGCGGCCGAGGAGCTCGCGATGCGCCTGCTCGAGCGCGTGGGCGTCGCCGACCAGGCGCACAAGCTGCCCGCCCAGCTCTCCGGCGGGCAGCAGCAGCGCGTGGCGATCGCACGCGCGCTCGCCATGCAGCCCAAGGTCCTCCTCTTCGACGAGCCGACCTCCGCGCTCGACCCCGAGATGATCAACGAGGTCCTCGACGTCATGGTCGACCTCGCCCGCGACGGGATGACCATGGTCGTCGTCACCCACGAGATGGGCTTCGCACGGCGGGCGGCCGACCGGGTCGTGTTCATGGACGGCGGCCGCATCGTCGAGGAGGGCCCGCCCGACGAGTTCTTCACCGCGCCGCGGTCCGACCGCGCCCGGGACTTCCTCTCCAAGATCCTCACCCACTGATCGCCCCACGGGGCACGACGAAGAAGGTGATGTCATGACCACGAGTCGACGCCTGGCCGTCGCGCTGATCGCGACGACGGCGCTCGCGCTGGCGGGCTGCGGAGGCGGTGACGACGCGGAGCCCATCGAGTCGCCGACCGAGCTCGAGCCGAGCCCCATCCCGTCGGACACCTTCGAGGAGTTCCCCGAGGGTTCGACGATGGCCCGGCTCGCGGAGGCCGGGTCGATGACCATCGGGACCAAGTTCGACCAGCCGCTGTTCGGGCTGGTCGGGCCGGACGGGGTCCCCGAGGGCTTCGACGTCGAGATCGCCATGCTCATCGCGAGCGAGCTCGGGATCGACGAGGGCAGCATCCAGTGGGTCGAGACGCCCTCGCAGAACCGCGAGACGGCCATCGAGAACGGCGACGTGGACATGGTGGTCGCCACCTACACCATCAACGACGCGCGCAAGGAGCGGGTGGGCTTCGCCGGTCCGTACTACGAGGCCGGCCAGTCGATCCTCACGCTCACCTCGAACACCGACATCCAGGGTCCGGACGACCTGGCCGGCAAGCGTGTGTGCACCGTCTCCGGCTCGACGCCGGAGCAGAACCTGCTCGAGAACTTCCCCGAGGTCGAGGTCGTGCCCTTCGGCACGTACTCCGAGTGCCTCGAGCCGCTGCGCAACAACCAGGTCGACGCGGTGAGCACGGACAACGTGATCCTCGCCGGCTTCGCGGCCGACAACGACGACCTCGAGGTCCGGGGCGAACCTTTCACGGAGGAGCCGTACGGCATCGGCGTCGCGCGGGACGACGTGGAGTTCCGGATGTGGATCAACGACGTCCTGGAGCAGCTCTTCGCCGACGGCCGGTGGACCGAGGCCTGGGAGGCCACGGCCGGGACCGTGCTGCCGACGCCGGAGCCGCCGCAGGTCGACCGGTACGAGTGAGGCCGAAGGTGGGGCGGCGGGCGCGCTCGTGCCCGCCGCCTCGCCGGACGTGCACCCCCGACGCGGATGAAGGGAGCGGCCCGCCGTGGGCGTGGTCTTCGACAACCTGTCGACGTACCTCGACGGGTTCACCGTCACGCTGCGCCTGACCGCCTGGTCGGGCGCGCTCGCGCTCGCCATCGGCCTGCTCATGGCGGCGATGCGCGTGGCGCCGCTGCGCTCCCTGCGTGCCTTCGCCGCCGCGTACGTCGAGGTGCTGCGCAACACGCCCCTGACGCTCGTGTTCTTCTTCATGGTCCTGGTGGCGCCGCAGTTCGGGATCCTGCCGCCGCTGGGGTTCTGGACGGCCGTGCTGTGCCTGGGCCTGTACACCTCCGCGTTCGTCGCCGAGGCGGTGCGGTCCGGCATCAACAGCGTCGGCGTCGGACAGGCGGAGGCGGCCCGCTCGATCGGCCTCACCTTCGGTCAGAGCCTGCGCGAGATCGTCCTGCCGCAGGCGGTGCGCTCGACCGTCCCGCCGCTCATCAACGTCTTCATCGCCCTCACCAAGAACACCTCGGTCGCAGCCGGGTTCGCGGTCGTCGAGCTCGTCGGGACGGGGCGGCGCCTCTCCACGGCGAACGCCGGTGACCCCTGGGTGCTCGTCGGCGTCGCGGTCTTCTACCTCCTCATCACCATCCCCGCCGGGCTCCTCGCCACGGCCCTGGAGCGGAGGGTGGCGTTCGCCCGATGACGTCCGTCCTCTACGACGCCCCCGGTCCCGTCGCGCGGCGCCGGGAGCGGATCGGCTCCGTCGTCGGGGCGCTCGTGCTCCTCGTCGCCCTCGCCCTGGCGCTGCGCTACGCCGCCGGGCGCGGCGTCTTCCAGGCCGACCACTGGGACGTGCTGTACGACCCGCCGAAGAACCAGAGCGCGGCCGACGTGTGGCGGTCCATCGTGGTCCGTGGCCTCGGCGCGACCCTGCGCGCGGCCGCCGTGGCGGCACCGCTCGCCCTGGTCCTCGGACTCGTGCTCGCACTGTGGCGGACCACCCGCTGGACCTGGCTGCGCCTGCCCGCGGTCGCCGTCGTCGAGCTGTTCCGCGGGCTGCCCGTGCTGCTCATGATGCTCTTCGGCACCCTCGCGCTGGACATGGACCCGTTCACCGGCGTGGTGTTCGGCCTGGTCGTGTACAACATGGCGATCTTCGCCGAGATCCTCCGGGCGGGGCTCGCGTCCCTGCCGAAGGGGCAGGCGGAGGCGGCGTACGCGGTCGGCCTCACGCGCTGGCAGGCGATGCGCACGGTGCTGCTGCCCCAAGCGGTGCGCACGATGCTCCCGAGCCTGGTCGCCCAGCTCGTCGTGCTGCTCAAGGACTCCTCGCTGGGCTTCATCGTGAGCTACCCGGAGCTGCTGAAGTCGATCCAGAACAACGGGCAGTACTTCGGCAACCGGTACTTCGTGGCGCTCTTCGTCGTGGGGGCGGGCATCTACCTGGCCGTGAACCTGCTGCTGTCCTGGTTCGCCCGGTGGCTGAGCCGGCGGACGGCGGCCCGCACGGGCCGGGCGGCCGACCCGGCGACCGTCGACACCGACGCGGGGGGCCGGGGCACCCTGACCGGGCCGGGCGGACCCGGGCCCGACGGCACCGTCCGTCGCGAGCCCCGCTGACGCGCGGCACGTCCGGGCGCGTGGACACCCCGTCCGGCGACGGCTACCCGGCGGTCGCCGACGCGCGCAGCTCCCGGACCACGGTGACGGTGATCTCGCCCGGGTAGGTGAGCTCGGTCTCGATCTGGCGGGCGATCGCCCCCGCGAGGTCGGGCAGGGCCCCGTCCGGCACGATGTCGGGCTCGACCACGACGCGGACCTCGCGCCCGGCGGCCATCGCGAGCGCCCGGCGCACGCCGGGGTGCGAGGCCACGAGCGACTCCAGGCTCGTCATCCGCTCGACGAACTGGTCGAGCTCCTCGCGCCTGGCCCCGGGGCGCGAGGCGGAGCAGGCGTCGGCGGCCTGGACGAGCACCGCCTCGACGGACTCGAGCGGGACCTCGTCGTGGTGTCCCGCCACCGCGTTGACCACGACCTCCGGCTCCCCGAGCCGGCGCAGCATCTCGGCGCCGAGCAGCGCGTGCGTGCCGGGCCGCTCCGGGGTGAACGCCTTGCCGAGGTCGTGCAGGAACGCCGCCCGCCGCGCCGTCGTGACGTCGGCACCCACCTCGGCCGCCATCGCGGCCGCGAGCTGCGCGCTCTCCACGAGGTGGGCGAGGACGTTCTGCCCGTAGCTCACCCGCAGGCGCAGCCGGCCGAGCGTCTCGATCACCTCCGGCGACAGCCCGACGACGCCGGCGCGCTCGGCGGCCTCGTGCCCGGCGGCGACCGCCCGGTCGCGCGCGCCGGCGAGGGCGTCGGCGTAGGCGACCTCGATGCGCTGCGGGTGGATGCGCCCGTCGGCGATGAGCGCCTCCAGGG
>JAEZAR010000144.1 GCA_023430425.1 Actinomycetes bacterium
CGTCGGGCGGGACGTCGGGCGGGCCGTCGGGCGGGACGTCGGGCGGGCCGTCGGGCGGGGCCTCGGGCGGGACGTCGGGCGGGCCGGCCCCGGTCACCCACCGATCCTAGACGCGCGACGGCGGCGCCCGGCCGGAGCCGGACGCCGCCGTCCGTCGGTCAGACCGGCATCCCCTCACCCAGGACGCCGACGACGTCGACCACCAGGTGCACGGAGCCGCCGAACTGGTCGGACCAGAACCCGATCTGGCCGCTCGGCGGGACCGCCACGACGACCATGTTCGGCACGTCCCGCCCGACGACGTAGTTCAGCGCCGAGGCGTTCGGCACCGCCGTGGCGTCGCCGTCCGGCGCCGGGAAGACCCGGAGGTTCCCGGTCGAGGTCGGCTGCACCGCGGTGACGTTGAGCACGACGGCGGTCGCCCCGGGGGGCAGGTCCGCCGCCGTGGCGACGTCCAGGGTCACGAGCGTCCGCGCCGGGACCGGTCCGTCGACGTCGCCCACGCGCAGCGGCGCCGGCCGGGTGTCGAGCAGTCGGCGGGGAGTGATGGCCTGGTACATCGAGTCGGCCGTGGTGTAGCCGACGACGTCGAGGACGACGTCCACGGGCGAGCCCGAGTCGTTGTACAGGGCGATCTTGCCGTCCGCACCCAGCTCGACCACCGCGCCGTTGGCCTTCTCCCGGTCGACCGCGTAGTTGACGACCGAGGTGTTCGGCAGGTCCAGACCGGCCGGGAACATGCGCAGGTTGCCGATGCCGGGCGGCAGGACGACGGTCGCGTTGAGGATCACGGCGGTGGCGTCGGACGGCACGCCGGCCTCCCCGGCCACCATGACCTCGTGGACCATCCGTGACGGCACCGGGGCGCCCTCGCGCGTGTCGAGGAGCCGCGTGGGCTCGACGAACTCCACGCCGGACTCCTCGGTCGTGTAGCCGGCCACGTCGATGAGCACGCCCGCCGTGGGTGCGCCCGCCGTCACGTAGCAGACCTGACCGTCCTCGCCCAGCGCGATGACCACCGTGTTGGCGACGTCCTGCCCGGTCTCGAAGTTGACGGTCGAGGTCGCCGGCTGCTCGCCGCCGCTCGGGTAGAGCGTGACGTAGCCGACGCCGCTCGGCCGCACCGCGGTGACGTTGAGGATCGCGCCCGTCGCGCCGGGCGGGACGATCCCGACGCCGGCGATCTGGACGCACTGCTCGTCACCCGGCGCCACCGCGAGGTTGGACTCGACGCGGACGGGGGTGTCGGTCACCACGCCCGTCGGGGCGATGGGCACCTCGAACTCCACCGTGCCGCGACCGTCGAGCACGACGGACACCACGACCTCCTCGTCGAGGCTCTCCGGCATTGTGAACGTCACGGTCGCGCGGCCCACCTCGTCGGTGGTGTCGACGATCGCCGGGTCGATCGGGAACGTGCCGACGGGGACGCCGTCGACCTCGACCGGCACGGACGCCTGCGCCGGCTCACCGGCGCTGAACAGGAGCGACGACAGGTGCACCGTGGCCTGCGTGCCCGGCAGGAACCCGGCGTCGCTCGCGATGTCCACGCCGATCGCCCGCTGGCCCAGGTCGGGCGAGATCGGGCTGGAGACCTCGAAGTAGTCGACCATGGCCTCCAGGTCCACCCGGCCGGTGTCGGTCCGGTCCGTCCCCTCGGCGAGGGTGCCGAAGTTGTCGCCGCCCGCCGCGAGGAAGGAGTTCACGACCACCGTGTACTCGGCCGCGGGGTCCAGCGCCACGCCGCCGACCCACGCGTCGAGGATGCGCTCGCCGGCGGGGGCCGTCGGGTCGTACAGGTAGTACATCCCCGCCACGCCGAGCTTGAGGAACGGCCGCGAGGCGCCGGCGGGCTGCCACTGCTCCTCGAGCACCTGGAGCACCTGGGCGCCCGTGAGCGTCATGGTCACCAGCGTGTTCGCGAACGGCTGCACCGCCGCCGCCTCCTGGTAGGTGATCACGCCGTCGGGCGCGTAGGTGAGGTTGGCCCGCAGCCCTCCGGGGTTCATGAAGGCGATCTGCGTCGCGATCCCGGCGTCGTTGGCGGCCCACAGCTGGGCGTCGGCGACGAGGTTGCCGAGCGTCGACTCGCCGCCCCGGTTCTCCGAGCCGCCGCTCTGGCGGGCACGGTTCAGGTCGGCGGTGACCTCGCCCAGCGGCACGCTCCCCGGCTCCGCCGCAGCGTCGACGGCGTCGGCGACGATCTGCGCGACCTCGGGGTCGGGCGGGTAGGCCCCGGCGAGCGGGATGGTCGTCGCCGCCGGGGCGGTGACGGCCCCCGTGGCCGGGTCGACGGTCAGCGTCACGCGGGCCAGGTTCTCGCCGTACTGGCCGCTGCCGACCACCGGCAGCGCCGCGGCGCCGGTGCGCGGCACCAGGTGGGCGAACCGCTGGTGCGTGTGCCCCGTGAAGACCGCGTCGATCTCGAGGCTCAGCCCGGAGACGATGTCGGCGAACGCCGTGTCACCCGTCAGCTCCTCGACGGCCGGGCCGTCCGGGCCCTCGTGCATCGCCACGACGAGGACGTCGGCCTCACCGTTGGCCTCGTTGCCGTCGGAGAGGTCGGTGGCGACGCGGTTGACCTCCGTCACCAGGTCGCGGACCTCGAGCGTCGCGATGCCCGCCGGGCTCACGAGCTCGGGCAGCAGCTCGGTCATCGCGCCGATGACGCCGACCGTCACGCCGCCGACGTCCTGCAGGGAGTACTCGTCGTAGGCGGGCTGCCCGGTCCCGGTGTCGTAGATGTTGGCCGACACGTAGGGGAAGTCCACGAGGGGCAGGACCCGGTCGTCGACGTCGGCCCGGCCCTTGTCGAACTCGTGGTTGCCCAGCGTCGAGACGTCGAGGCCCATCTCGTTGAGGACCTCGATCGTCGGGACGTCCTGCTGGATGAAGGAGACGAAGGTCGTCGCGCCGATGTTGTCGCCGGCGGACACGAACAGCGTGTTCGGGTTCTCGGCGCGGATCGCGTTCACCGCGCCGGCCAGCACCGCCGCGCCCGCCTGGGGCGGGGAGGCCTCGAGCCGGCCGTGGAAGTCGTTGATGCCGACGATGTCGATGACCACTCCGGTGTCCGCCGCGCTCACGTCGTCGGGTGCGGCGACCGCTGCTACGGGGGCGAGGACCGAGACCGCGGCGAGTGTTCCCACCCAGGTCACGGTGCGACGACGACGCTGTCGTGCAGGTTGCATGCTGTCTCCCATCGGGGGTGTGACGGTGATCGGTGCCGTCATGGGCACGCTAGGCCCGGGACCGTGGTCGGCGCCAGGATCCATGATCATCGGACCTGGCCAGGGCACGCCGCCCGACGGGACGCGGCCCGTCGACGCGGCCGCGGGGCCCGCGGTGCTGCATGAGCGACCTCCGGAGGGCGGACGGCGCTGTGCGCGCCCTGTCCGGCGCACGCTAGGCAGGCCGCGGTCGAAAAGGCCAGACCCCCGGCGGGATCCGTCGTTCATCCGCCGTGAAGTGCTCACCTGGCGGGCACGTTGTTCATCATGCGGTCACCGCGCCGGCCCGGGCAGGATGGGGGGACCGACCCGACCCGACGGTGGCCGACCACCCCGCGACCCCCTGGAGCCCCTGTGAGCCGCGTGCTCGTCTTCACCCGGACGACCGACTACCGCCACGACTCGATCCCCCGGGCGGTGGCCGCGCTCCGCGACCTGCTCACCGCGGACGGGCACGAGGTCGAGCACACGGAGGACCGGGGGCGCCACCGGGCCGCGCACCTCGCGCGCGTGGACCTCGTCGTCTGGCTCTCCACCTCCGGTGACGTCCTCGACGACGACGAGCGGGCGGACCTCGCCTCCTGGCTCGCGGCCGGCGGGGCGTGGGCGGGCATCCACTCGGCGACGTTCTCCGAGCCGGGCTGGCCGGAGTTCGCCGGCATCGCCGGGGCGCGGTTCACCGACCACCCGGACCTCCAGCCGGGCGTCGTGCGGGTGGCCGACGCCGACCACCCCTCGACGGCCGACCTGCCCGCCGCCTGGACCCACGCCGACGAGTGGTACAACTTCGACCGCCGCCCCGCGGACCGCACGGTGCTGCTCACCGTCGACGAGTCGAGCTACGCCGGGGGCACGATGGGCGACCCGCACCCGGTCGCGTGGCACGGCCCCTACAGCGCGGGACGCACCTGGTACACCGCGCTCGGCCACGCCGACGAGGCCTACGACGACCCGGCCTTCCGCGCGCACCTGCGCGGCGGCCTCCGCTCGCTGCTCGGCGGCCCGCCCGGGCCCTGAACCCCGCGGTCAGGGCGCCCGCAGGCCCTCCAGGGGTAGCACCGGGCTCAGGTCCGCCCGCGTGCCCGACGCCGTGACCCGGTGCTGGCGGACGGCGTCCGCCCACATGGTGCGGCCGGTCACCAGCTCGAGCCACGTCCCCGGGTCCGTCTCGACGACGTTCGGCGGGGTGCCCCGCGTGTGCCCGGGACCGGGGACGGCCTGGACGGCACCGTCGGGCGGCACCCGGATCTCCACGGCGCCGCCGGGCGCCCGGGCCGCCAGCTCCTCGAGCGTGAACCGGAC
>JAEZAR010000260.1 GCA_023430425.1 Actinomycetes bacterium
CCCGGGGGCAGCTCCTGCCGGGCGGGCGGGGGGTGCGTCCGGGCGGACGGGGCCGGGTCGGGAGGGCATCGTCAGTTCGCGTGCAGGTCCGGGTTGAGCTCGACGCCGACGCCCGGACGGCGGAGGGCCTCGACGGCGCCCGTCAGCGAGTTGCGCCGGAACAGCAGCCCGTCCCGGCCCGAGAGCTCGCGTGCGGCGACGACCCGCGGCTCGTCGTCGCCCGTCCCGTCGCCGAGCACCGTCACCTTGGTCCCGGCGGTGAGGTAGAGGCCCGCCTCGACGACGCAGTCGTCCCCCAGGCTGATCCCGAGGCCCGCGTTCGCGCCCACGAGCGAGCGGCGGCCGATGGCGACCGTGACCCGCCCGCCGCCCGACAGGGTGCCCATGATGGAGGCGCCGCCGCCGATGTCGCTGCCGTCGCCGACCACGACCCCCTGGGAGATGCGGCCCTCGACCATCGAGACGCCGAGGGTCCCGGCGTTGAAGTTCACGAAGCCCTCGTGCATGACGGTGGTGCCCGGGGCCAGGTGGGCGCCGAGCCGCACGCGGTCGCCGTCGGCGATGCGCACCCCCGACGGGACGACGTAGTCGACCATCCGCGGGAACTTGTCCACACCGATCACGCGGAGCACCCCACCCGCTGCGCGCACCCGCGCTCGGACGTCCTCCACCGCCTCCGGCGCACACGGCCCGCGGTCGGTCCAGGCGACGTTCGGCAGGACGGCGAAGATGCCGTCCAGGTTGAGCCCGTGGGGTGGCACCAGGCGGTGCGAGAGCAGGTGCAGGCGCAGGTAGGCGTCGGCGACGTCGGCGGGCGGCGCGTCGAGGTCGACGACCGGGGTGACCGGTTCGGACCGGACGCCGCGGACCTCGTCGGGGCGTGCGGCGGCCCGCAGCGACGCGGGGTACGCGTCGCCTCCTTCGTGCGCACCGCCGGGCGGCGGGCCGAGGACGGGCTCCGGGTACCAGGCGTCGAGCACCTGCCCGTCGTCGGTGACGGTGGCGAGCCCGTGCGCCCAGGCCGTCCGCGGTGCGCCGGCGGGGTCGGTCATGCGCGCCAGCCTAGGACGTCGCGGTCCGTGCACCGCCGGACGCGCCCGGGACGTGGGACGCCGCGCCGCTAGGGTGACGGGCATGCCCGCGGTGCTCGACCTGTCGGCCGATCTCGTCACCCTCACGCGCGCGATCTGCGACGTGCCGTCGGTCAGCGGGGACGAGGGGCCCCTCGCCGACCTGGTCGAGGACGCCCTGCGCGGACTGGCCCACCTCGACGTCGAGCGCGACGGCAACGTCGTCGTCGCCCGGACCGAGCTCGGCCGCGCGGAGCGCGTCGTCGTGGCCGGCCACCTCGACACCGTCCCGGTCGCCGCGAACCTGCCCACGCGCGTGACGGGGGAGGGGGCGTCCGCCGAGGTGTGGGGCCGCGGCACGGTGGACATGAAGGGCGGCGTCGCGGTCCAGCTCGCGCTCGCCGCCGCCCTCGGCGGGGTCGAGCGACCGACGCGGGACGTCACGTGGGTCTTCTACGACCTCGAGGAGGTCAAGGCGGAGCGCAACGGGCTCGGCCGTATCGCCCGGACCCGACCCGAGTGGCTGGCCGGTGACGCCGCGGTGCTCTGCGAGCCGACGTCGGCGTCCGTCGAGGGCGGCTGCAACGGGACCCTGCGCGCCGAGGTGGTCCTGCACGGCGTGGCCGCGCACTCGGCACGCGCGTGGCGCGGCGTCAACGCGGTGCACGCCGCGGCGCCCGTGCTGGGCACGCTCACCGCCTACCGGCCGCGCACCGTCGACGTGGACGGCCTGGCGTACCGCGAGGGGCTGAGCGCCGTCGGCATCCGCGGCGGCGTCGCCGGCAACGTCGTGCCCGACGAGTGCGTGGTCACCGTGAACTACCGGTTCGCGCCCGCGCGGTCGGTCGCGGAGGCCGAGGCCCACGTCCGGGAGGTGTTCGACGGCCACGACGTGCGCGTCGTGGACGTCGCGGGCGGCGCGCGGCCGGGGCTCGACCGCGCGCCCCTCGCCTCGTTCGTCGCAGCGGTGACCGCGGTCTCGGGCCGCCCGCCCGCCGCGAAGCTGGGCTGGACGGACGTCGCGCGCTTCGGCGAGCTGGGGATCCCTGCGGTGAACTACGGCCCGGGGGACCCGCTGCTCGCGCACGCCGACGACGAGCGGTGCCCGGTCGGCGACCTCACGGCGTGCTTCGCCGGGCTCCGTGCGTGGCTGACCTCCTAGAGTCGGACCATGAGCACCCACGAACGACCCGGCGACGGCGAGCAGCGGATCCACCGCAAGGGACCGGTCCTGCTCCGCGGCGACCAGGTGCCCCGGACGACCACCGACCAGCGGCTCCTGGCCCGCGGCGCCGACTCGTCGTGGGTCCACGGCGACCCGTGGCGCGTGATGCGCATCCAGAGCGAGTTCGTCGAGGGGTTCGGCGCGCTGGCCGAGGTGGGCGCGGCGGTCAGCGTCTTCGGCTCCGCCCGCACCAAGCCGGACACGCCCGAGTACGCGGCCGGGATGGCCGTCGGCCGCGGCCTGGCGGAGGCGGGGTACGCGGTGATCACCGGCGGCGGGCCGGGCATCATGGAGGCCGCCAACCGAGGTGCGGCCGAGGCCGGCGGGCTGTCGGTGGGTCTGGGCATCGAGCTCCCGTTCGAGCAGAGCATGAACGACTGGGTCCAGCTGGGCGTCGAGTTCCGGTACTTCTTCGCGCGCAAGACGTGCTTCGTGAAGTACTCCCAGGGGTTCGTGGTCCTGCCCGGCGGGTTCGGCACGTTCGACGAGCTCTTCGAGTCGCTCACGCTCGTGCAGACCCACAAGGTCACCGAGTTCCCGATCGTCCTCCTCGGCCGCGAGTACTGGCGCGGCCTGCTCGAATGGCTGGGGTCGACCGTCGTCGGGCACGGGAACATCCACGAGGTGGACCTGGAGCTCCTGCGCGTGGTCGACGACCCGGCGGAGGCGGTGCACCTCGTCCTCGAGCGCGGCGCCGAGCTCGCCGCGGAGGAGCGGGCAGCCGTGGACGCGAACGCCGCGGCCGAGCAGGAGGCCGAGCACGCCTCGAACGGCTGGTGACCGGGTGCCCGACGCCCACGCCCGCCTGACCCGGGGATGAACCACGCCGAGGTGCCGCCGCGCGGGGTCCCCCTGCGCCTGCGCGGACGGGTCCTCGCCGCGGACCGGCCCGCCGTGATGGCGGTGGTCAACCGCACCCCGGACTCCTTCCACGTCCACCACGACGACGACGACGCCGCGCGCGCGGCGGTCGCCCGGGCGGTCGCCGAGGGCGCGGACCTCGTCGACATCGGGGGCGTCCGCGCGGGGCGCGGGCCGGACGTCGACGCGGCGGCCGAGATCGCCCGCGTGCTCCCCCTGGTGACGTGGGTGCGCGCGACGTACCCCGACCTGCCG
This sequence comes from Actinomycetes bacterium, assembly GCA_023430425.1. The sequence goes on from JAEZAR010000260.1 coordinate 3,412, forward strand.
GTCAGCGTCGACACCTGGCGCGCCGAGGTCGCCGAGGCGGTCCTCGCCGCGGGCGCCGACCTGGTCAA
>JAEZAR010000159.1 GCA_023430425.1 Actinomycetes bacterium
GACGGAGGGGGTCCGCCGCGCAGCCGCCGACGTGTCCGCGGACGTCGTGGCGGCGGTGCGCCGGCGCAACCCCTCGCTCGACAACCGCCGCTACGCGGTCGTGCCCGGCCCGCCGCCGCCCGGGCCCCGGTCCGCGGCTCAGCGGCCGGCGTAGGTCGCGATGCTCACGGCCACGTAGTGGCAGGCGAAGCCCGCGACGGTGAGCACGTGGAAGATCTCGTGGAAGCCGAACCAGCGCGGGCTGAGGTTGGGGCGCTTGAGCCCGTAGACCACCGCCCCGGCCGTGTAGGCGATGCCACCCGCGACCACGAGCCAGAGCACGGCCGTGCCGCCGGCGTCGGCGAAGGCCGGCAGGAACCACACGGCCACCCAGCCGAGCGCGACGTAGATCGGCACGTAGAGCCAGCGCGGCGCGCCGAGCCACAGCACGCGCAGGAGCAGGCCGGCGAGGGCCCCCGCCCAGACGGTGACGAGCAGGTTCCGCTTCGTCGGCCAGTCCAGCAGGAGCACGGTGAGGGGGGTGTAGGTGCCCGCGATGATGAGGAAGATGTTCGTGTGGTCCAGGCGTCGCAGCACGCCGGCCACCCGCGGTGACCAGCGGCCCCGGTGGTAGACGGCGCTCGTGCCGAAGAGCAGGACGGCGCTGGCGCCGAAGACGACGTTCGAGGCCCGGGCCGAGGTCGTCGGGGACAGCGCGACCAGGACGACGGCCGCGGCGACGACCAGCGGCGCCATGCCGGCGTGGATCCACCCGCGCAGCAGCGGCTTGACCGCGTCCAGCGATGCCGTCGGGGGCTGCACACCGGCGCCCGGGCTCGCGGTCATCATCCCCCTCCATGCCGTGGTCACCGAAACCTACGCGTCCGTAGGTTACTGCATCGTACGGCGTCGGGGACCACCGGCGGGCGCGCCGGGCTGCGGGCCGGGGGCGTCGTGCCCGGGGGCCTGCGGGTACCGTGACACCCGACCGCCGACGAGCCCGCCGCGACGACCTGGACGCCCGCATGCGCCTGCCCCACCCGCTCTACGGCCTCTACGAGCGCCGCCTCGCGGCGAGCCTCGCGACGGAGGCCGTGCCGCGGCACATCGGGGTGATCCTCGACGGCAACCGCCGCTGGGCCCGCAGCGTCGGTCTCGACAAGTCGACGGGGCATCGCCGGGGCGCGGACCACATCGCGGAGGTGCTCCGCTGGTCGGACGAGGTCGGGGTGGAGGTCGTCACCCTCTGGATGCTCTCCACGGACAACCTGAGCCGGGAGCCGGACGAGCTGGCCGAGCTCGTCGGGATCATCGCCGACACCGTCGGGGACCTGGCCGCCACGGGCCGGTGGCGGCTCCAGGTCGTCGGCGCCCTGGACCTGCTGCCCCCGGGCGCGGTCGCCGCGCTGCGCGCGGCCGAGGAGCGCACCGCCGGCGTGACGGGGATGCACGTGAACGTCGCCGTCGGGTACGGCGGGCGCCGGGAGATCGCCGACGCCGTGCGGTCCCTCCTGCGCGAGCACGCCGGCAACGGCACGTCGCTCGAGGAGCTCGCCGACCAGGTGACCGTCGAGCACATCGCCGAGCACCTGTACACCCGCGGCCAGCCCGACCCGGACCTGGTGATCCGGACGTCCGGGGAGCAGCGGCTGGGCGGGTTCCTGCTCTGGCAGAGCGTGCACACGGAGTTCTACTTCTGCGAGGCCTACTGGCCCGACTTCCGGCGCGTGGACTTCCTGCGTGCCCTGCGCTCGTACGGGGCGCGCGAGCGCCGCCTCGGGCGCTGAGCCTCCCGGGGAGGTCAGGTCCGGCTCCGGAACGAGCGGGCGACCCGGGGGCGAGCGGGCGACCCGGGGGCGAGCGGCCGACCGAGGACGACCGCGACCGATGTCGCGCACCCAGGTGAACACCACGCGGGGGCCCGCGTGTCGTCCGCGGCGCGCCCGCGGCGGGACGTACGGTCCGCGGTAACGGATGACACCCGTCGTCCCCCGGGAGGCCACCCATGGAGCACCCGCTCCAGGAGGGGGGCCGGGTCCCGGCCTCCGGGCCGGTCGACCGGGCCCACCTCGTGAAGCGCCGGTCGGCGCGGAGCGGTGAGCTGCGGCGCTGACCGACGCCGGAGGGGAGCCCCCTGTGACCCGCACGTACGTGCTCGACACCTCCGTCCTGCTGTCCGACCCGCGCGCGATGCTCCGCTTCGCGGAGCACGACGTCGTGCTTCCCGTCGTGGTCATCACCGAGCTGGAGGCCAAGCGCCACCACGCGGAGCTGGGCTACTTCGCGCGCAGCGCGCTGCGCCTCCTGGACGACCTGCGGGTGCGCCACGGCCGGCTCGACGAGGCGGTGCCGGTGGGGGAGGCGGGCGGCTCGTTGCGCGTCGAGCTCAACCACGTGGACCCGACGGTGCTGCCCGCGGGATTCCGGCTGGGCGACAACGACAGCCGCATCCTCGCGGTCGCCAAGAACCTCGCCGACGAGGGCCGCGAGGTCAGCCTCGTCTCCAAGGACCTGCCGCTGCGGATCAAGGCGTCCGCCTGCGGCCTGGCCGCCGAGGAGTACCGCGCGGAGCTCGCGGTCGACTCCGGGTGGACGGGCACCACGGAGCTCCACCTGGCCGAGGAGCAGGTCGCCGAGCTCTACCAGGCGGAGTCCCTCGACCTCACCGCCCTGGACCTCACCGGCCAGGACCCGGGCCCGCTGCTGTGCCACACGGGTGTCGTCGTGCACTCGTCCCGCGGGTCCGCCCTGGCGCGCGTGACCGAGGACAAGCGGCTGCGGCTCGTGCGCGGCGACCAGGACGTCTTCGGCCTGCACGGGCGCAGCGCGGAGCAGCGGATCGCCATCGACCTGCTGCTCGACGAGTCGGTGGGCATCGTCTCGCTCGGCGGGCGCGCCGGAACCGGCAAGTCGGCCCTGGCGCTGTGCGCGGGGCTCGAGGCCGTCATGGAGCGGCGCCAGCACCGCAAGGTCATGGTGTTCCGCCCCCTGTACGCCGTCGGCGGGCAGGAGCTCGGCTACCTGCCGGGCACGGAGGCCGAGAAGATGAACCCCTGGGCGGAGGCGGTCTTCGACACCCTCGGCGCCGTCGTGTCCCGCGAGGTCGTCGAGGAGGTGCTCGACCGCGACCTGCTCGAGGTGCTCCCGCTCACGCACATCCGGGGCCGGTCGCTGCACGACGCGTTCGTGATCGTCGACGAGGCCCAGTCGCTCGAGCGCAACGTGCTGCTGACGGTGCTCTCGCGGATCGGGCTGAACTCCCGCGTGTTGCTCACGCACGACGTCGCGCAGCGCGACAACCTCCGGGTGGGCAGGCACGACGGCGTCGCGGCGGTCATCGAGGCGCTCAAGGGCCACCCGCTGTTCGCGCACGTCACGTTGACCCGGTCCGAGCGCTCGCCGGTGGCGGCCCTCGTCACCGAGATGCTCGAGGGCATCGAGGTCTGATCGGCGGGCTACTCCGGCGGCCGCGTCATCGCGAGCACGTCGAGGGCGGCGTCCAGCTGCTCCTCGGTGAGCTCGCCGCGCTCGACGAACCCGAGGTCGAGCGTCGCCTGCCGGATCGTGACGCCCGCCTTCACGGCGTGCTTGGCGATCTTCGCGGCGTTCTCGTACCCGATGACGCGGTTGAGCGGCGTGACGATCGACGGCGA
>JAEZAR010000261.1 GCA_023430425.1 Actinomycetes bacterium
GTCGTAGGCGGCGCGACGCTCGGCGACGGCCCGCCGGTGGGCGCGGTGGGACACGCGCGGGCCGGTCGGCTCGGGCGCGGTGGTCCGGGGGCGGAGGACGGCGTACAGCTCCCACATCGGGCGATCCATGAGTCGAACGTACGTGCGGGGGGCTGGTGCGGTCGACGCATTTTCGTGCGCGGCATCGGAGGGTCGGCAGGGTCGGGCCGGACCCGGCAGGACCCGTCCGGGTGGCAACAGGTCCCGGCGTCGGCAGGTGCCATCCGTGACACGATGGGACCGACCACCCACACGGAACTCCCAGGAGACTCCATGCCCATCGCCACTCCCGAGGTCTACGCCGAGATGCTCGACCGGGCCAAGGCCGGCTCGTTCGCCTACCCGGCGATCAACATCACGTCCTCCCAGACGGTGACTGCGGCGCTCCAGGGCTTCGCCGAGGCCGAGAGCGACGGCATCATCCAGGTCTCTGTCGGTGGCGGCGAGTACGCGTCGGGCTCCACGGTCAAGGACCGCGTCGCCGGCTCCCTCGCGCTGGCCGCCTACGCCCGCGAGGTCGCCAAGGGCTACCCCGTCAACGTCGCGCTGCACACCGACCACTGCGTGAAGAAGAACCTCGACAGCTGGGTCCGCCCGCTGCTGGCCCTGGAGGCCGAGCAGGTCAAGCGCGGCGAGCTGCCCACCTTCCAGTCCCACATGTTCGACGGCTCCGACATCGCGATCGACGAGAACCTCGTCATCGCGGCCGAGCTGCTCGAGCTGTCCCAGGCCGCCCGGACGATCCTCGAGATCGAGGTCGGCGTCGTCGGCGGCGAGGAGGACGGCCACGAGGCCGCCATCAACGAAAAGCTCTACACGACTGTCGAGGACGGCCTGAAGACCGTCCAGGCCCTCGGCGTCGGCGAGAAGGGCCGGTACATGACGGCCCTGACCTTCGGCAACGTGCACGGCGTGTACAAGCCCGGCGCCGTCAAGCTGCGCCCCGCGATCCTCGCGGAGATCCAGCAGGCCGTGGGCGCGCAGGTCGGCCGCGACAAGCCGTTCGACCTCGTGTTCCACGGGGGCTCGGGCTCCACGGCCGAGGAGATCTCCGAGGCCGTGGACCACGGCGTCATCAAGATGAACATCGACACCGACACCCAGTACGCGTTCACGCGTCCCGTCGTCGAGCACATGTTCCGCAACTACGACGGCGTGCTGAAGATCGACGGGGAGGTCGGCAACAAGAAGGCCTACGACCCGCGGGCCTGGGGCAAGCTGGCCGAGGCCGGCATGGCCGCCCGCATCGTCGAGGCGTGCCAGCAGCTGCGCTCGGCGGGCCAGAAGATCCGCTGAGCCGACGACGACGGCGCCCGTCCCCGAGGGGGCGGGCGCCGTCGTCGTGTCGGGGACGCGGACGGGTCAGGCGGCGTCGTCCGGGCCGGCTGTCGTCGGGCGGGGGATCGTGGGCAGGCCGTGCTCGGCGTGGCCCTCGGCGGCGGCCCCGGCGTGCGCCGGCTCCTCGTCGTCGACCAGCTCCAGGAGCTCCCCGATCCGGGTGACCTCCAGCAGGAAGCGCACGGTGTCGGGGGCGTGCAGGACCCGCACCCGCTCGGAGCTGCGCGAGGCCAGCCGGGCGAGGAACGCGATGCCCGAGGAGTCCATGAACGTCACGTGCTGCGCATCGACCTCGATGGGCAGTCCGGTCGCCTCGGCGTCCGACGTGGCCTCCTGCAGGTCGCCCGCCAGGTCCGCGTCGATCTCGCCCGAGACGACGATGCGCGTGCGGTCGGCCATGACGATCACGTGCACGGACGCGGGCTCGGCGAGGTTCTCGGGCGTGGACACCGCTTCCTCGATCATCGTGACGGGTGGAGGATCGTCCTGGCCGCCCTGCCCGGGCGGGACGGGGCCCCCCTCTTGCGTCGGCTTGGTACCGTCTGGCACGTCGTCCCCCCTCGATCGGCCGGCCGCGCCCGCGGAGGGGTGGGCGAGGTCCCGGTGAGGCGTCTGGTCGAACGCTAGACGATCGGAGGTGGTGGTGGTCAATCCTGACCCCCACGGGCTCCCGACTGACGCGTTGGCCGCGGTCCGGGAGCGCGCCATCCGCGCCACCGACGTCTCCCTGGTGATCACGGAGGCGCGGCGAGGCGCCCCGATCGTCTGGGTGAACGAGGCGTTCACCCGCACCACCGGGTACGAGCTCGACGAGGTCGTCGGACGCAGCCCGAACGTGCTCCACGGGCCGGGCACCGACCGCGTCGCGGCCGCCCGCATCGGCGAGGCGGTCCGGGCCGGCCGCAACACGACGGAGACGGTGCTGAACTACAAGCGGGACGGCACGCCGTTCTGGAACCAGGTCTCGGTCTCGCCCGTGCCCGACGAGGACGGCCGGGTGACGCACTGGGTCGGCATCCAGGTCGACGTCACGGACCAGGTGCGCCACTCGGACGCGCAGCAGCAGTCCATCCAGGCGGAGCGCCGGGCCCGCAACGGGCTGGCGCTGGTCTCCCAGGTCTCCGACATCCTCTCCGACCTGGACGACCCGTACGTCCTGCGCGAGATCGCCGGGCTGCTGCGTGCCGAGGTGGTCGACTGGGCGGCCTTCTTCCTCGACGACGGCGGGCTCCGCGCGGCGGACGGCATCGACACGTCGCCCGCGGGGGCGCGCCGCCCGACGCCGGTGCTCGAGGCCGCCCCGCCCGACGCGATCCCGTCCGACCCGGTCCAGGACCTCCTCGACGTCGTGGTGGAGGGACCGATCGAGCTCTCGCTCGGTGCCTCGTACGCGGGTCGCACGACCGCCGAGCTCCTCCGCCGCCTGGGTCCCGTCATCCCTCCCTGCCCGCAGGGGCACGCGCCCACGGTCGTCGTGCACGCGGTGCACGGCCGGCGGCGCACGCTCGGCGTGCTCGTCACCGTGCCCCGGCACGGCGTGGGCCTCGCGGGGCTCGACGACGACGACCGGACGGTCCTGTACCTCGTCGTCCGCCGCGTCGGGATGGCGGTGGACAACGTGCGGCTGTACGAGCGCGAGCACCGGCTCGCCGAGACCCTGCAGCGCGCGATGCTGCCCGAGCAGGCGGACGTCAGCGACCTCGACGTGTGGACGTACTACGCCCCCAGCTCCGGCCACGCCCAGGTCGGCGGCGACTGGTACGACGTCCTGCAGGTCTCCCCCGACCTCGTCGCCGTCGTGATCGGTGACGTCGTCGGGCACGACGTGGAGGCCGCCGCCGCGATGGGCCAGCTCCGCTCGGTCGTGCGCTCGTACGTGTACGAGATCGAGGACCCCGCGGCGGTGCTCGACCGCGTCGACCAGCTCGTCGCCGGGATGCGGATCCCCCGGTCGGCGAGCCTCGTGCTGGCGACGCTGCGGCGCGACGAGGGGGGGTGGTCCGTGCGCTACTCCCGTGCCGGGCACCTGCCACCCCTCGTCCTCACCGACGGCACGGCGGTGCGCCTGGCGTCGGCGGGCGGCGGCCTCATCGGGTTCGCCTCCGCTCCCCGCCGGACGGCCACCGCGCGGCTCGGGCCGGGCGACGTGCTCGTCCTGTACACGGACGGCCTCATCGAGCGGCGGGACCGGACGCTGCGCGACGGCCTCGAGGCGCTCACCGAGGTGGGCAGCCGGACGGGGACCTCGGACGCCGCTGGCGTGGGCGAGGAGCTCCTGTCGCGCCTCGCCGACGCGCCGGAGGACGACGTCGCCGTCGTCGTCGTGCGCGTGCCCGACCCCGGGGCCGAGCCCACGGGCAACGGGTCCCCCCGGCGCCGCCGGTGGTCCCTGCCGAGCGAGCCCGCGTCCATCGGGAGGGCCCGGCACGCCGTCGTGCGCACGTGCGCCGCGTGGGGGATCGACGGTGCGTCGAGCGCCGAGCTTGTCGTCTCCGAGCTCGTGGCGAACGCGGTCATGCACGGGTGGGGGCACGTGGTCCTGCGGCTCTTCGACACCGGGGACGGGCTGCGCATCGAGGTCGAGGACGCCAACCCGGCACCGCCGGTGACGACCGACGGCCACCCGGGGCGCGTCGGCGGCTTCGGCATGCGGATCGTGGAGCGGCTCGGCGACTGGGGGTGGCGTCCGTCCGGCGAGGGCAAGCTCGTGTGGGCGCGGGTGCGTCCCCAGGGCTTCGGGGCCGGTAGCGGGAAGGAGTCCCGCGCGCGGACGCCGTCGCGCGACTGACCTCGACCCGTCGCCGCGCGCGTCGGGCCCGCGCGGAGCGCCCGGGCTACCGGGTCAGGCCCAGCTGCGGCGCCGCCACCGCCGGGCACGAGTGCTCGGTGTCGATCCGGAACAGCTCGAGCGCCCCGCACACCTCCAGCACGAACAGGTCGCGCTCGCTGCACCCGCGCAGCACCGTCGCGCCGCCGCGCTTGCGGCCCCCGTCGGCCAGCGAGATGAGGAACGCCGCGCCCGTGGAGTCCATGAAGGTCACCCGGCACATGTCGACGACCAGGAGCTGACGCCGCAGGCCCGTGACGCGGGCGGTGATCTCCGGGAACTGGTCCCGCTCGAGCAGGTCCAGGTCTCCGCTGACGGCCAGGGTCGTCGTCGTCGGCGACATGGCGATCTCGATCATGGGCTGGAGCTCCTCGCACGTGCCCCCGGGGGGTCGGGCCGGGTGAACTCTAGCCGCCGCCCCGGGGGGTCGCACGCCGAGCGCGGCCGGGACGGACCGGCGTGGCGCCCTGACGGGGCCGAGGGGGGCGGCGCCGGCCGGTGCGGTGGGACGGCCGCCCGCGGCCCCACGCCCAGCGGGTAGCCTCGTCGCGGCATTCTTCGCGGCCGTGCGCCGCGAGCGCTCAGCGGCACTCTTCGGGATGGGGACGTCATGCCAGCCGTCGTCGTGCTCGGCGCCCAGTGGGGCGACGAGGGCAAGGGCAAGGCCACCGACCAGCTCGGGTCCCGCGTGGACTTCGTGGTCAAGTACAACGGGGGCAACAACGCCGGTCACACCGTCGTCGTCGACGGGGAGAAGTACGCGCTGCACCTGCTCCCGTCGGGGATCCTCTCCCCTGGCGTGACGCCGGTCATCGGCAACGGGGTCGTCGTCGACCTCGCGGTGCTCTTCGCCGAGCTCGATGCGCTCGCGGCCCGCGGCGTCGACGTCTCGCGGCTGCTCGTCTCGTCGGCGGCGCACGTCATCGCGCCCTACCACCAGGTGGTGGACAAGGTCACCGAGCGGTTCCTCGGCAAGCGGCGCATCGGCACCACGGGCCGCGGGATCGGCCCCGCCTACGCGGACAAGATCAACCGGCTCGGCCTGCGCGTCCAGGACCTGTTCGACGAGCACATCCTCGAGCAGAAGGTCGAGGGGTCCCTGGACCAGAAGAACCACCTGCTGGTCAAGGTCTACAACCGGCGCGCCATCACCGTCGCCGAGACGGTCGACCACCTGCTGTCGTTCGCCGACCGGCTGCGCCCGATGGTCGCGGACACGACCCTCGTGCTGAACCGGGCGCTCGACGAGGGCCGCACCGTCCTCTTCGAGGGCGGCCAGGCGACGATGCTCGACGTCGACCACGGCACCTACCCGTTCGTGACGTCGTCCAACGCGACGGCCGGCGGTGCGTGCACCGGGTCCGGCGTCGGGCCGACGCGCATCGACCGGGTGGTGGGCGTCATCAAGGCGTACACGACCCGCGTGGGCGAGGGGCCGTTCCCGACGGAGCTGCACGACGACGTCGGCGAGTGGCTGCGCACCACCGGCGGGGAGTACGGCGTGACGACGGGCCGCCCGCGACGCTGCGGCTGGTACGACGCGGTGATCGCCCGGTACGCGACACGCGTCAACGGGCTCACCGACCTCGTGCTGACCAAGCTCGACGTGCTCACCGGGCTCGAGAAGGTCCCGGTGTGCGTGGCGTACGACGTCGACGGGGTGCGGCACGACGAGATGCCCGCCGACCAGAGCGCGTTCCACCACGCCCGCCCGGTGTACGAGCACCTGGACGGCTGGGGGGAGGACATCTCGCACTGCCGCTCGTTCGACGAGCTGCCCGTCAACGCGCAGCGGTACGTGGTGGCGCTGGAGGAGATGAGCGGGACCCGGGTCTCGGCCGTCGGCGTGGGGCCGGGCCGGGACGCGACCGTGGTGCGGCACGACCTGCTCGGCTGAGCCGGTCCGAGGAAGGAAGGTCGAGCGCCCGTGAGGATCCTCGTCATCGGGAGCGGTGCCCGGGAGCACGCCGTCGTGGCGGCGCTGGCCGCGGGCGGCCACGGCGTGCACGGGGTGCCCGCGGACCAGGAGGGGCGCCCCGAGCTCCACGCCGCGCCCGGCAACCCCGGCATCGCCGCGCTGGCGACCTGCCACGACGTGGACCCGACGGACGACGCGGCGGTCGCCGACCTCGCCGTGCGGCTGGGTGCCGACCTCGTCGTCGTCGGGCCGGAGGCCCCGCTGGTCGCCGGGGTGGCGGACGCGGTCCGGGCAGCGGGGGTGCCCTGCTTCGGGCCGAGCGCCGAGGCGGCGCGGCTGGAGGGCTCCAAGGCCTTCGCGAAGGACGTCATGGCGGCCGCCGGGGTGCCCACCGCGATGGCCCACGTGTGCGCCACGCCCGACGAGGTCGCCGACGCGCTCGACGCCTTCGGGGCACCGTACGTGGTCAAGGACGACGGCCTCGCGGCGGGCAAGGGCGTCGTCGTCACCGACGACCGCGACGAGGCGCTGGCCCACGCCGTGGCCTGCCTCGAGCGGCGGCCCGGCGGCACCGTGCTCGTCGAGGAGTACCTCGACGGGCCCGAGGTGTCGCTCTTCTGCCTGTCGGACGGGACGACCGTCGTCCCGCTCGCCCCCGCCCAGGACTTCAAGCGGGCGCTCGACGACGACGCCGGCCCCAACACCGGTGGGATGGGCGCCTACTCCCCGCTGCCGTGGGCGCCCGAGGACCTGGTGGAGCAGGTCGTGGCCCGCGTCGCCCAGCCGACCGTGGACGAGATGCGCCACCGGGGCACGCCGTTCGTGGGCGTCCTGTACTGCGGGCTCGCGCTGACGCGGCGCGGGCTGCGCGTCGTGGAGTTCAACGCGCGGTTCGGCGACCCGGAGACGCAGGTGGTGCTCGCCCGCCTCGCGACCCCGCTGGGGCCGGTGCTCCTCGCCGCAGCGCAGGGCCGGCTCGACCAGGCGGCGACGCTGCACTGGCGCGACGAGGCGGCGGTCACCGTGGTCGTCGCCGCCCACGGCTACCCGGGCTCCGTCCGGGCC
>JAEZAR010000010.1 GCA_023430425.1 Actinomycetes bacterium
GCGAGGGCCAGCCCCAGCGCGAGGGCGAGCCAGACGCCGTCGACGCCCTGCCGCAGGGCGCGCGCCCGGTCCCCCGCCCCGAGGGCGCGGGCGACGCCGGCCGTCGTCGCGTAGGCGAGGAAGACGCACAGCCCGACCACCGTCGTCAGGACCGTGCCCGCCAGGGCGAGCCCGGCGAGCTCGGGCGCGCCGAGCCGACCCACGATCGCGGAGTCGACGAGCACGAAGAGCGGCTCGGCGACGAGGGCGCCGAAGGCCGGCACGGCGAGGGCCACGATGCGCCGGTCGAGCTGCCGTCCGGGGGGCGGCGGGATGCGTCCGGATGGTGAGAGGTCGGGCACGGATTTCCTGTCCACAGACGGTGCACGGCGGAGCACGGGGCGCAGGCCATGATCCCGAAACTTGCGGGTCACCGTATCCACAGGCTTGTCAACGACCTGTGTACGGCCCCTCGGGGCGGTCCACACCCCACCCACACGGTGCCCACAGGGTCGCGCACAGGGGCGCGTTGAGAGTCCTCGCCGGCGTCCGTAGGCTCGCCGGTGCAGTTCGAAGGGACCACCGGTAGGCCGGCGTCGAGGACGATGTCGCAGGGGCCTGAGAACATCAGTTCGAACGTTCCGTCCGGCCGGTGAGGGGTGCGCGAGGCATGAGCATCGAGGAGCTCGAACGGGGCCTCACCCTCAGCCGCGCGGAGCCGGGATTCGACCGTACCCCGCCCCAGGACCTCGTCGCGGAGCAGAGCGTCCTCGGGGGCATGCTCCTGTCCAAGGACGCGATCGCCGACGTCGTCGAGCAGCTCCGGGGCGTGGACTTCTACCGCCCGGCGCACGAGGCGGTCTACGAGGCGATCCTCGACCTGTACGGCCGCGGCGAGCCCGCCGACGCGGTGACCGTCGCCGCGGAGCTGACCAAGCGCGGGGAGATCGGACGCATCGGCGGCGCGCCGTACCTGCACACGCTCATCGCGATGGTGCCGACGGCGGCGAACGCCGGGTACTACGCGCGCATCGTCCGGGAGCGGGCGGTGCTGCGCCGCCTCGTCGAGGCGGGCACGCGGATCGTCCAGCTGGGGTACGCGGCGGACGGCGGCGACGTCGAGGACATCGTCAACACGGCCCAGGCCGAGGTCTACGCCGTCACCGAGCGCAAGGCCTCGGAGGACTACCTGCCCATCGCCGAGATCATCAACGGCACGATGGAGGAGATCGAGGCCGCGGGTCACCGCGGCGAGGGCATGGTGGGGGTGCCCACGGGCTTCCTCGACCTCGACCGGCTGACCAACGGGCTGCACCCCGGCCAGATGATCGTGCTCGCGGCCCGCCCGGCCATCGGCAAGTCGACGCTCGCGCTTGACGTGGTGCGCGCGGCGTCGATCCGCCACGGGCTCACCTCCGTCGTCTTCTCCCTGGAGATGAGCCGCAACGAGATCACCATGCGCATGCTGTCGGCGGAGGCCCAGGTGCCGCTGCAGAACATGCGCAAGGGCATGATGCGCGACGAGGACTGGCAGAAGCTCGCCGCCACCATGGGCCGGATCTCCCAGGCGCCGCTGTTCATCGACGACTCGCCGAACATGTCGCTCATGGAGATCCGGGCGAAGTGCCGCCGGCTCAAGCAGCGGCACGACCTCAAGCTCGTCGTGATCGACTACCTGCAGCTCATGAGCTCGGGCAAGCGCGTCGAGTCCCGCCAGCAGGAGGTCAGCGAGTTCTCGCGGGCGCTGAAGCTGCTGGCCAAGGAGCTCGAGGTGCCCGTCATCGCGATCTCCCAGCTCAACCGCGGCGCGGAGCAGCGCACGGACAAGAAGCCGATGCTGAGCGACCTGCGCGAGTCCGGCGCGATCGAGCAGGACGCCGACGTCGTCATCCTGCTGCACCGCGAGGACGCCTACGAGCGCGAGTCCCCCCGCGCGGGTGAGGCGGACCTCATCGTGGCCAAGCACCGCAACGGGCCCACCGACACCATCGTCGTGACCAGCCAGCTGCACTACTCCCGGTTCGTCAACATGCCGCAGGGGCTCTGACCGCCGCCCGGGTCCGGCCACCCGTCGGTCCGCGGGGCGGTGCGCGGTCCGCGACCCGATCCGCCCTCGCCGCGGCGACGGACGTGGAACAGTGCGGGTGAGGGGCCGGTGAGGGCCGTGGAGGCCCGACCGCCGCGGCGGACGCCCGGTGCGGCGTCCCGGAGCGAGGGAGGCAGTCATGGCGGCACGTGACCGGCTCGACATCCCGGCGGCGCGCCTGCGGTTCCTGCGCCGGTACAACGCCGTCGCGGGACTCCTGCACCTGGCCCAGGCCGTCGCCGTCGTCGTGCTGGCGACGGGCTTCGCGCTGCCGGTCACGGCGTCGTACATCCAGGGCCCGCCGGGCAGCGACGCGTACGAGTCGGTGTCGCTGTTCGAGGTGCCGCTGGCGTGGGGCGTCGCCCTCTTCTTCGCCCTGAGCTTCCTCGCGCACGCCTGGGTCGTCTCGCCGCCGGGCTTCGCCCGGTACGCGGACGACCTGGCCCTTCAGCGCAACTACGCCCGGTGGGTCGAGTACGCGCTGTCGTCGTCGGTGATGATCTGGCTCATCGCGCAGATCTGCTCGGTGACCGACCTTTTCACGCTCGTCGCGCTCTTCGCCGTCAACGCGTCGATGATCCTCTTCGGCTGGCTCCAGGAGAAGTACGAGGTGCCGGGCGAGGGCGGGATGCTGCCGTTCTGGTTCGGGTGCCTGGCGGGCGCGGTGCCGTGGGTGGTCATCGCGCTGCTCCTCGTCCAGCCGGGCTCGAGCTCCGACGCCGCCACCCCGGGCTTCGTCTACGGCATCGTCGTGTCGCTCTTCGTGTTCTTCAACGTGTTCGCCCTGGTCCAGTGGCTGCAGTACCGGCGGGTGGGCCGGTGGCGCGACTACCTCGCCGGGGAGCAGACGTACGTCACGCTGAGCCTGGTGGCCAAGTCGCTGCTCGCCTGGCAGGTGTTCGCGGGCACGCTGGCCGGCTGACCCGGTCAGGCCTCGGCGACCCGGGCGCGCAGGGCGGCGTCGTAGGCGTCGGTCACCGGGTCGGCGAGGTCGGCGACGAAGACCGCGACCGCGCGCGTGCCGGGGGTGGCGGCCAGCTCGTCCCGGACCACCCGCCACGCGGCGAGGTTGGGGTGGTCGACGGAGGTCACCGCCTCCGCGGGCGCGAGCACCTCGATCGCCCGGTCCAGGTCGGCGGGGCCCACCTCGTAGGTGGCGGTGCCGCCCGTGTGGCCGAGGGCGCCGGCGAGCACGACGACGGGCAACCGGTGCTGGGCGGTGTTCACGACCGGGAAGTGCACGGGCAGCTCCGCGCCGTCGTCGCCGCGCCGCACGACGCCGAGGGCCTGCGCCGCCGGTTGCCGCCAGCCCGGGATCGCGGCGGCGAACCGCTCCCGCGCCGCGTGGAGGTCGTCGAGGGTGGTCCACCGCTCCTGCGTCATCCTCCGGAGCATGCCGTGACCCGCGCCGCCCGGTCACGGTGGTTCCAGGTCGTGGGCGCCGGCGCGCGTCTGCCGTGGGCAGATACGCCCCCGGCAGAGGCCCGGGCGCGGCGGCACCGCGCGGTGCGAGCGTGGGGATGTCCGCTCCCGCCCAGCCGAGTTCGAGAGGTCACCGTGCCCGACGCCCCGACGCTCGCCCCGTTCGACGACCAGCTCGCCTCCCGCCTGCTGCACCAGCGGATCATCGTGCTGGGGCAGGAGGTGGACGACGCCGTCGCGAACCGCATCTGCGCGCAGCTCCTCCTGCTCTCCGCGGAGGACCCGCGCCGGGACATCGCCCTGTACGTGAACTCCCCGGGCGGTTCGATCTCGGCCGCACTGGCGATCTACGACACGATGCGCCTGGTCCCCAACGACGTGGCGACCCTGGCCATGGGCCTGGCGGCGAGCGCCGGTCAGTTCCTGCTCTCGGCCGGGACGCGGGGGAAGCGGTTCGCGCTCCGGCACGCGCGGATCCTCATGCACCAGCCGTCCGGCGGGATCGGCGGGACGGCGATCGACGTCGCGATCCAGGCGGAGAACCTCCGCTACACGAAGCGCACGATGCAGGCCCTCATCGCCGAGCACACCGGGCAGCCTGTCGAGCGGATCGAGCGGGACTCCGACCGGGACAGGTGGTTCACGGCCGAGGAGGCGCTGGAGTACGGGTTCGTGGACCGCGTGGTCGAGCGGCTCGACGACGTGCGCCCGGGCGCGGTCCGGCACGCCGGTCTGTGAGGCGCCGGCACGGCGCCGGCGGGCCGACCGGGCTCAGGCCACGCAGGGGTAGGC
>JAEZAR010000287.1 GCA_023430425.1 Actinomycetes bacterium
CCGCGAGGCGCTGCACCGGGCCGGCCTGGCCGCCTTCGCCCGGCACGGCGTCGTGTCGGTGCACGAGCACAGCGTCGAGTCGCTCGACACGCGCGCGGGGCTGGCCGCGCTGCTCGCGATGACCCGGGACCCGGACTCGGCGCTGCCCGAGGTCGTCGGCTACCGCGCCGAGCTGTGCGTGACGGCGACGGACGCGCAGCGG
Organism: Actinomycetes bacterium; assembly: GCA_023430425.1. The sequence goes on from JAEZAR010000287.1 coordinate 203, forward strand.
CTCGCCGAGGAGGTGCCAGGGCTGACCGGCGTCGGCGGCGACCTGGTGGTCGACGGCTCCCTCGGCTCGCGCACCGCCGCCCTGCGCACGCCCTACGCGGACGGCGACGGCCGGGAGCGGGGCACGCTCCGGCTGACCGCCGAGCAGGTCGCCAACCACGTCGGCGCGGCGACCCGGGCGGGGCTCCAGGCCGCGCTCGGCGTCATCGGCGACGCCGCGATGGAGGAGGTGCTCCTCGGGTTCCAGGCGGCGGCGGAGGTGGAGGGCTACGAGCGCATCCGCGCCGCCGGGCACCGGCTGGAGCACGCCGAGATGATCGACACGCCGGCCCTCGCCCGGCTCCTGCTGCTCGGGCTCACGGTGAGCGGCCAGCCTGCGTTCGACGCGGCGTGGGGCGGCCCGGACGGGATGTACGCGCGCCGCCTCGGCCCGGTGCGCGCGGCGAACCTCAACCCGTTCGCCGACCTCGTCGCCGCCGGGGTCCCGGTCGCGCTCGGCTCCGACAGCCCCGTGACGCCGATCGACCCGTGGCGCTCGGTGCGGGCCGCGGTGTGGCACCACGAGCCGGGGCAGCGGCTCCCGCCGGAGGTGGCCTTCCGTGCGCACACACTCGCCGGGTGGCGGGCCGCCCGGCGAGCGGGTGCCGGTGAGCTCCGCGTCGGGGCACCGGCGACCTTCGCGGTCTGGGACGCGGCGGGGGACGGCGGCGTCGGGGTCGGGCGGCTCCCGCTGCCCGACCTGACGCCGGGTGCCCGTTCCCCCCGCTGCCTGCGCGCGGTGCGGGACGGCGTCGTCCTGCACGACGAGACGGCCTGAGCGACACGCCGCCGACACGCCGGGACGGGGTCTGTCACCCGAACGGATCAGGGCATACCTGACCAGCGAAGACGGCTCTGACCTGCAAGGACACGCCCTTGACTCACCCGCTGGAACCGGTAGGTTCGCGGTGTTCCTCCCCGCGGTCGCCGCGTCCTGGTCATGCCGGCACGTAGGCCTGATGCGCCCGTGGGGGACACCGGCTGGGCCCGCACGTTCAGTAGACAACGGTCGAGGTGTGCACGTCTCGACCGGTCCGAAGGACGTGCGGGCCAGTCGGTCGGTGGCCCCGGTCGCCCTCGTGGCCTGCGGCCTGGCGGCCCCTCCGGCGCGGTTACCCTTGTGCGGTGCTCGTGCCCTCCCCGCGCCGCCCGACGACGCTGCTCCTGGCCGCCGGGGGCGGGGTCCTCACGGAGCTGGGGTTCCCGGGCCTGGGGTGGTGGCCCGCCACGCTCGCCGGTCTCGCCGTGCTGTTCCTCGCGCTCGGCCGCGACAGCGCACGGTGGAACGCCCTCGTCGGGTCCGTGTTCGGGCTCGCGCTCTTCGCGCCGCACATCACGTTCGTCGACGCCGCCGTCGGCCTGGTCCCGTGGCTGGCGCTCGCGGTCACGGAGGCGCTCGTCGTCGGGCTCGCCGCGGCGGCGTGGTCGTGGGCGCGCCGGGGCGAGGTGATCTGGCGCGCGGCCCGCTGGCAGGTGCCCGTCTTCGGGATCGTGTGGGTCGCGGCCGAGGAGCTGCGCTCGATCGCACCCTTCGGCGGCTTCCCGTGGGGGCGCCTCGCGTTCGCGATGGCCGACGCCCCGCTCGGGCGGTGGGCCTGGGCCGGTGGGGTGCCCGCGGTGTCGTTCCTCGTGGCCGCCGGGGGCGCCCTGCTCGCGCTCGCGGTGGTGGCGGTGCGCCGCCTCGACCTCGGCACGGCCGGGGGGTACCTCCTGCTCGTCGCGGCGGTCGCGGCGTCGGGGTGGCTGCTCCCGCTGAGCAGCGCCGCCACCGACGGCCGGCTCGCCGTCGCCGCGGTGCAGGGCAACGTGCCCGACCGGGGGCTCGACTCCTTCTCGCAGGCGCGGGAGGTCCTGCGCAACCACGTCGCGGGGACGGAGGCGCTGGCCGTCGCCGGCGACGACCTCGACGTCGTGCTGTGGCCGGAGAACAGCACGGACATCGACCCGCGCGCGGACGCGGAGGCGGCCGCGCTCGTCGAGCGCGCGGCGCGGGCCGTCGGCGTCCCGGTCCTGGTCGGGACCGATCACTACCCCGCCACGGGCGGGCGCCTGAACTCGGCGCTGCTGTGGGACCCGGTCACCGGCCCCGGCGCGAGCTACGACAAGCTCCACCCGACGCCGTTCGCGGAGTACATCCCGTTGCGCTCGCTCGCCCGCGCGGTCTCCGACGCCGTCGACCGCGTGCGCACGGACATGATCCCGGGGTCGCGGGTCGGGGCGCTGGAGGTGCCCGTGGCGCGCCTGGGGCGCCCGGTGACGCTCGGCGTGGGGATCTGCTTCGAGGTCGCCTACGACGACATCATCCGCGACGCGGTGCAGGCCGGGGCCGAGGTCATCGTCATCCCCACGAACAACGCCACGTTCGGGCGCACCGACCTCTCGCTGCAGCAGCTCGCGATGTCCCGGATCCGCGCGATGGAGCACGGGCGCGCGACCGTCCAGGTCTCGACGGTCGGCGTCAGCGCGGTGATCAACCCTGCCGGGGTGGTGCTCGAGCAGTCCGAGCACTGGGCGCCGGCGCAGCTCACCGCCTCGCTCGCGCTGCGCACCGGCCCGACGCCGGCGACGCGGGCGGGCGACGCGGTCGCCTGGGCGTTCCGCGGGCTCGGCGTCGCCGTGGTCC
>JAEZAR010000045.1 GCA_023430425.1 Actinomycetes bacterium
CCGCCGGTGCGCTCGCGGCGTCGGGCGCCGACGTCGTGCTCAACGGGATCACCGGCGCGGTCGGCCTGGGGCCCACGCTCGCCGCGCTCCGCGCCGGCAGCACGCTGGCCCTGGCCAACAAGGAGTCGCTGGTCGTCGGCGGGGCCCTCGTCACCGGCGCGCGCACGCACGCCGACCAGGTCGTGCCCGTGGACTCGGAGCACTCGGCCATCTGGCAGTGCCTGCAGGCCGGGCGCCGCACCGACGTCCGGCGCCTCGTGCTCACCGCGTCCGGTGGCCCGTTCCGGGGCCGGACCGCCGAGGACGTCGCGCGCGCGACCCCCGCGGAGGCGCTCGCCCACCCGACGTGGTCCATGGGCCCCGTGGTCACCGTCAACTCGGCGTCCCTGGTCAACAAGGGGCTCGAGCTCATCGAGGCCCACCTGCTCTTCGACGTGCCGGTGGCGGACATCGCCGTCGTCGTGCACCCGCAGTCCGTCGTCCACTCGATGGTCGAGTTCGTCGACGGCTCGACGATCGCGCAGGCGTCCCCGCCGGACATGCGGCTGCCCATCGCGCTGGCCCTGTCGTGGCCGGAGCGGCTGGACGCCGTCGCACCGGCCTGCGACTGGACGTCGGGCGCGACCTGGTCGTTCGAGCCCCTCGACGAGGAGACCTTCCCCGCCGTCCGCCTCGCGCGCGAGGCGGTCGCGGCGTCGGGCACCCATCCGGCCGTGTACAACGCGGCGAACGAGGAGTGCGTCGAGGCGTTCCTGGCCGGGCGGATCGCGTTCGGCGACGTCGTGGGCACCGTCGAGCGGGTGCTGGGCCGGCACGACGGCGTCGGCGGGGCCGCCCTCGACCTGGCGGCCGTCCTGGGCGCGGACGCCTGGGCGCGCCGGACCGCGCGGGAGGTCCTCGACCGGCGCTGAGGCGGGCGGCTCGGGCCGGTCAGGGGCGCCGGTACGTGGACAGCTGCTTGCGCACCTTGAGGTACACGAACGTCTCGGTGCCGACGACGCCGGGCAGCGTGCGGATGCGGTCGTTGAGGATCCCCAGCAGCTGCTGGTCGTCCGCGCAGAGCACCTCGGCCAGGATGTCGAACGCGCCCGCGGTGATGACCACGTAGACCACCTCGTCCATCGCCGCGAGGGCATCGGCGACCCGTTGCAGGTCGCCCTCGGCGCGGATGCCGATCATCGCGTGGCGGATGAGCCCGACGCGGTGCGGGTCGGTGACGGCGACGATCTGCACGACGCCCGCCTCGACGAGCCGCTGCACGCGCTGGCGCACCGCCGTCTCCGACAGGCCGACTGCCTTGCCGATGGTCGCGTAGGGCCGGCGCCCGTCCGCCTGGAGCTCGGCGATGATCGCCATCGAGATCTCGTCCAGCGGCGGCGTCGTCATGCGCCGATCATCGCGGTGCCGGCCTCCTGCGGCAAACCCCTGCGCGACCGTGGGCGACGCAGTGCGCGGGCACCCTGCGGAGCAGGGGATGATGGGCGGTGCGCAGGGCGGGCCGCTCCCGGGCCGGGCGCCGACAGGAGGTGTCATGGCGTACGTCGTCGGGCTGCTGGTGCTCGTCGTCGGGCTGCTCGTGTCCATCGGGGTGCACGAGCTGGGCCACATGGTCCCGGCGAAGCGTTTCGGGGTGCGGGTGCCCAAGTACATGATCGGCTTCGGCCCGACGCTGTTCGCGTTCCGGCGCGGGGAGACCGAGTACGGCGTCAAGGCGATCCCGCTCGGCGGCTACGTGCGGCTGACCGGGATGATCCCGCCCGCGCACGCCGTGGGGGTCGACGACTCCCGGGCGCGGGGCGCCGTCGGGCAGCTCGTCGCCGAGGCCCGCCGGGCGAGCGCCGAGGAGATCCCGCCGGGCGAGGACCACCGGGCGTTCTACCGGCTGAGCACGCCGAAGAAGCTCGTGGTCATGGCGGGTGGGACCCTCATCAACCTCGTCGTCGGGGCGCTGCTCCTCGGCGGCGTGCTCGTCGCCTACGGCGAGCCCCAGCCCTCCGTCACCGTCGGGCTCGTGGGGGAGTGCATCCTGCCCGCCGACGCCGAGGGCGCGCGCGAGTGCACGCCCGCGGACCCCGGCAGCCCGGCGGACGAGGCGGGCGTCCGGGTCGGGGACGTCCTCGTCTCGTTCGACGGCCGGCCCATCACCCGGTGGGCCGACTTCTCCGCGGCGGTCCGCGGCAGCGAGGGCACCGGGCTGCCGCTCGTGGTCGAGCGCGACGGTGCGCGGGTCACGCTCGTCGTGGACCCGGTCGAGACCGAGCGCCCGGTGTTCGGCGACGACGACCGGCCCGTCGAGCGCGACGGCGAGATCGTGACCGAGACCATCCGCTACGTCGGCATCAGCCCCACCAGCGAGATCGTCGCCCTCCCGCTCGGCGAGGCCGTGCCGCGCGTCGGTGAGCTCGTCGGGCAGACGATCGGCATGATCGTCCGGCTGCCATGGCAGGTCGTCGACATCGGGCGCGCGATCCTCGGCGACGGGGAGCGCGACCCCGCGGGCGTGATCGGCCTGGTCGGCGTGGCGCAGGTCGCCGGCGAGGTGGCGAGCATCCAGGACCCCGAGATCACCGTGGCGGACCGCGTGGCGGCCATGGTCGGCCTCATCGGGTCGCTCAACATCGCGCTCTTCGTGTTCAACCTCATCCCGCTGCTGCCCCTGGACGGCGGGCACGTGGCGGGCGCGCTGTGGGAGGGCGCGAAGCGGCAGTGGGCCCGCGTGCGTGGCCGACCTCGCCCGCGCCCGGCGGACATGGCCCGCATGATGCCGGTGGCCTACGGCGTGTTCGTCCTGCTCATCGGGCTCGGGCTCTTCCTGGTGATCGCCGACATCGTGGTGCCCGTGATCTGACCACCGGCGCGGTGCGGAGCGGGCGCGGTGCGGTGCGGGCGCGGCCGGGCGGCGTCGGGCACCCGCCCAGGGGTCGGGCCACCCACCGGGCGGCTCTGGCAGGTGTGGTGAAGGACGCGTGCGGAAGGCGGCGGTCGGGACGGGTCACGCTCGTGGCCCGGGGGATACTGGGGCGGTGAGCACCCCCATCAACCTCGGTATGCCGGCCGCGCCCCCGCCCGTGCTGGCCCCGCGGCGCCCCACCCGGCAGATCAAGGTCGGCAAGGTCCTCGTCGGCGGCGACGCCCCGGTCAGCGTTCAGTCGATGACCACGACGCCCACGACCGACATCAACGCCACGCTGCAGCAGATCGCCGAGCTGACCGCGTCGGGGTGCGACATCGTCCGTGTCGCGGTGCCGAGCCAGGACGACGCGGACGCGCTGCCGATCATCGCGCGCAAGTCGCAGATCCCGGTCATCGCCGACATCCACTTCCAGCCGAAGTACGTGTTCGCGGCGATCGACGCCGGGTGCGCCGCCGTGCGCGTCAACCCCGGCAACATCCGCAAGTTCGACGACCAGGTGGGCGCGATCGCGCGTGCAGCCGCGGACGCGGGCGTCTCGCTGCGGATCGGGGTGAACGCCGGGTCGCTGGACCCGCGCCTGCTCGAGAAGCACGGGTCGGCGACGCCCGAGGCTCTGGTGGAGTCGGCCGTGTGGGAGGCGTCGCTGTTCGAGGAGCACGACTTCCACGACTTCAAGATCTCCGTCAAGCACCACGACCCGGTCGTCATGGTGCGCGCCTACGAGCTGCTGTCCGAGCGCGGCGACTGGCCGCTGCACCTCGGCGTCACCGAGGCGGGGCCCGCGTTCCAGGGCACGATCAAGTCGGCGACGGCCTTCGGCGCGCTGCTGAGCAAGGGCATCGGCGACACGATCCGGGTCTCCCTGTCCGCACCGCCGGTCGAGGAGGTCAAGGTCGGCATCCAGATCCTGCAGTCCCTCAACCTCCGGCCGCGCAAGCTCGAGATCGTCTCGTGCCCGTCCTGCGGTCGCGCGCAGGTGGACGTGTACTCGCTCGCCGAGCGCGTGACCGCCGGGCTCGAGGGCCTGGAGGTGCCGCTGCGCGTGGCCGTCATGGGCTGCGTCGTCAACGGCCCCGGCGAGGCGCGGGAGGCGGACCTCGGCGTCGCCTCCGGCAACGGCAAGGGTCAGATCTTCGTGCGTGGACAGGTCATCAAGACGGTGCCCGAGGCGCAGATCGTCGAGACGCTCATCGACGAGGCGATGCGGCTCGCCGAGGAGATGGAGCCCGCCGACGGTGGCGGGCCGGTGGTGTCCGTCGGCTGACGGTGCCGTGGTGTCCGTCGGCTGAGGGCGTCGTGGTGGCCCGGGTCGGTTGACGGTGCCGTGGTGGCCCGGGTCGGCTGACGGTGTCGTGGTGGCCGTCGGCCGAGGGTGTCGTGCTGGCCCGG
>JAEZAR010000061.1 GCA_023430425.1 Actinomycetes bacterium
GTCCGGGCCGACGCGGGGCGCGTCGGCTTCGACGACGCGCCGCGCCGCCGGGCCTCGCGCACCGTCGCGGGGACCCGGTACCGCGTCGCCGTCGGGCACACGCACGGCGCCCGGCCCGAGCACATCGTCGGTGCGATCACCAAGGAGGGCGGGCTGCGGGGCGCGGACCTGGGCAAGATCGACATCTTCGCGTCGTTCAGCCTCGTCGAGATCGCCGGCGACCTCACCGCCGAGACGTTCCGCCGCATCGGGGGGGCCAGGGTCGCTGGCCGCCCGCTGCGCATCGCCCTGGACCGTGGTCCGCGGCCGCGCGCCACGGCGGGCAGCGGGCGCGGCTGACCCGCCGCCCGCACGCCCCCACGTCCCACCCGCGGGTGCCGGCCGGCACCGTCGGGTGCAGACTGGGCGAGCCGGGTCGCCCGGCCCGCGCCGTGCCGTCGAGGAGGACGCGATGCGTCGTCACATCCTGACCGCCGTGGCCCTCGCCCTGGGCCTGACGCTGACCGTGGCGGGCCCCGCGAGCGCGGACCACGTCGGTGACGTCCTGGAGATGGACGGGGTCACGTACTGCCGGATGGGCGCCCTGCCGTCGGGCATCGGCGTCGACCTCTGGACCACCGACTTCCGGCTCGACCGCGACCGCGCGGGCGAGGCCACCCGCCTGCGCTGCACGTTCGACGTGCCGGACCGCGTGCTCCCCGAGGAGAGCCCGTGGGGGATCGGCTGGACGCTCCCCGGGCGCGCGTACGTCGTCCGGGGCTTCGAGTGCTGGTCCACCGACACCCACGGCCCGGACCTCGTGTACGCGACCTGGGACACCCAGTTCGTGGTCACGCCGAACGGCCGGGCGACCATGACGTGCCGGTTCTAGGCGTCGCCGTCGGCCAGCCCGCGCAGGCGCACGCCCTCGAGGTGCACGCGCATCGCCCGCTCGGCCGCGGCGGCGTCGCCGGAGAGCACCGCGTCGAGCACCGCCTGGTGCTCGCGCAGCGCCGCCTCGGCGTCGTCGACCCCACGGCCGAACCGCCGGAACCGGTGGGTGTGCGGCCGCGCCTGGTCGAGCGCCGCCTGCAGGAACCCGTTGCCGGTCGACCGGACGATGAGGTCGTGGAACGCGACGTCCGCGCGCAGGTAGTCGAGGTACTCGTGCCCGGTCGGCGCCCGGCGCATCGCCTCGTGCTCGGCGACGAGCGCCGCCCCGAGCCCCGCGTCCGCCCGCTCGGCCGCCCGCGCGGCGCACCAGGGCTCCAGCAGCAGCCGGAGCTGCATGAGCCGGTCGAACTCCGCCGGCGGGAGCACCTCGGCCACGCGGTACCCCCGGTGGGCCTCGCGCCGCACGAGCCCGCCGGCCTCGGCTCGGGCCAGCGCCTCGCGGACCGGCGTCTGGGACACCCCCCACAGCCGCGCGAGGTGGTCGATCCGCACGGGTGTGCCGGGGGCGAGGTCCGGGTCCGCCAGGTGCTCGGCCAGGCGTTCGTGCACGTCGTCGAGCAGGGATCGCTTGACGCCCCCCGCCCCGGTTGTTTGACTGGGCAGCACCCACAGATCCTATAGGAAACAAGGTTCCCGGTGCCCACCAGCGAGACCTGGCCCATCGCAGCGGCGATGCTGCCCTTCCCCGACGCCCACGACGCCCCCGAGCGGTGGTTCGCCGACCTCGCGGAGGTCGCCTACGAGGGCTTCACCGCCGTTGACCTCACCGACTCGTGGCTGCGGGTGGGCGACCTCGAGCCCGGTCGCCGGGCGGACCTCGCCGACGCCCTGCGCCGGGCGGGCCTGACGGCCGTCGCGGTCTCCGCGATCCGCCGCAGCGTCATCGACCCCGCCGACGGCGACGCGAACCTCGCGTACTCCCACCGCACGATCGACGCCGCGGCGGAGCTCGGCTGCGCCGTGGTGAGCGTCGGCCTGCACCGGCCCCTCACGCCCGAGCAGCGGCGGCCCTTGTGGTTCTGGACGGTGGACGGCCCCAAGGACGACCCGGCCGACTGGGACCTCGCCGTGGGGCGCCTGCGCGAGCTCGGGGAGCACGCGGCACAGGTGGGGGTGGCGCTGTCGCTGGAGATGTACGAGGACACGCTGCTGGGAAGCGCCGAGTCGGCGGTGCGCCTGGTCCGCGACATCGACCACCCGTCGGTCGGGCTCAACCCGGACCTCGGCAACCTCTACCGGCTGCACCGCGACATCGAGCCGTTCCTCGCGGCGTCGGAGGCCTGCGCGCCGTACGCGAACTACTGGCACGTCAAGAGCTACAGCCGAGACGAGGGCGACCGGGGCGTCACCGCGGTGCCCGCCCCGATGTACGCCGGCTCGATGAACTGGCGCTCGGCGATCAAGACCGCCGTGGGCCTGGGCTTCGACGGGCCGTTCTGCGTCGAGCACTACGGCGGCGACGGGCTGTCCGTCATGGCGGAGAACGAGCGCTACCTGCGGCGCATCCTCGCGGTCGCCACCGGCGAGGTCCTCGCGGCGGCGGAGGAGGGGCGATGAGGGTCGCGGTGCTCGGGCTCGGCGCGATGGGTCTGCCGATGGCGACACGGCTCGCCGGGCAGGGGCTCTCGGTCGCCGCCTTCGACGTGGTCGCCGACCGCGTCGGGCTGGCCGTCGAGGCGGGGGCGGAGGCGGCTGCGTCGCCGGCCGAGGCCTGCCGGGGCGCCGACGTCGCCCTCGTCGGCGTCCGGGACGGCGCTCAGCTCACCGAGGCCCTCTTCGGTGCCGACGGTGCGGCGACGACCCTCGGGCCGGACGCCGTCGTCGTCCTCACCTCGACGGTGGGCGCCGACGCCGCGCGGGAGGCGGCCGAACGCGTGCGCGTCGTGGACGCCCCGGTGAGCGGGGGCCCGGTGCGCGCGGGCGAGGGGACGCTGCTGATCATGGTCGGCGGGCCGGAGGCGGACGTCGCCGCGGCGCGGCCCGTGCTCGACGCGCTGGCGTCCACCGTCACGGTCGCCGGGCCGCGGGTCGGCGACGGGCAGCTGCTCAAGACCGTCAACCAGCTCCTGTGCGGGATCCACACGGCCGCTGCGGGCGAGGCGCTCGCCCTCGCCCACGCGCTCGGGCTCGACCTGGACGCGACGATCGACGTCCTCGGCCGCGGAGCGGCGGCGTCGTTCATGCTCGCCGACCGCGGGCCGCGGATGGCGGCACGGCTGCGGGGCGAGGAGCCGCCCCTGCGCTCCCGGCTCGACGTGATCGCCAAGGACATGGGCATCGTCGGCCGGCTCACCCGCGACGCCCGCGTGGCCACCCCCGTCGCCGCCGCCGCGGAGCAGCTCTACCGGCTCGCCAGCGCGGCAGGGCTCGACGCCGAGGACGACTCGGTGGTCGCGACGATGCTCGGGAGGGACCGATGAGACCGCTGTGCGGTGACCCCGCCACGTTCGCCGAGGACGCTCTGCGCGGCTTCGCCGAGGCGTACCCCGACGTTCGGCTCGTGCCGGGCGGCGTCGTCCGGGCCGAGCTCACCCCCGGCAAGGTGGCCGTCGTCGTCGGCGGCGGCTCCGGGCACTACCCGGCCTTCTGCGGCCTGGTGGGCGACGGCTTCGCCGACGGCGCGGTGGTCGGCAACGTCTTCACCTCACCGTCGGCGGACGACGCCGAGTCCGTGGGGCGCGCCGCCGACACGGGCGCGGGCGTCGTGCTCCTGACGGGCAACTACGCGGGCGACGTCATGAACTTCCGGCTCGCCGAGGACCGCCTGCGCACCGCCGGGATCGACGCCCGCTACCTCGTCGTCACCGACGACATCGCGAGCGCGCCCGTCGGCCAGGAGGAGCTGCGCCGGGGCATCGCCGGCGACCTGACGGTGTTCAAGGCGGCGGCCGCGGCCGCCGAGGCGGGGCTCGACGTCGACGGCGTCGAGCGCGTCGCGCGGCACGCGAACGCGATGACCCGGACGCTCGGCGTCGCGTTCGACGGCTGCACGCTGCCGGGCAGCGACACCGCGCTGTTCTCGGTGCCGGACGGCCGGATGGGCCTCGGCGTGGGCATCCACGGCGAGCCGGGCATCGGCGACGAGCCGCTCGGCACCGCCGCCGACCTGGCGCGGATCTTCGTCGAGCGGCTCCTCGCGGAGGCGCCGGCCGAGAGCACGCGCGTCGCCGCGGTGCTCAACGGGCTCGGGCGGACCAAGTACGAGGAGCTGTTCGTGCTGTGGGGCCAGGTGGCCCCGCTGCTGCGGGAGGCGGGCCTGACGGTCGTCGAGCCGGACGTCGGCGAGCTCGTCACGAGCCTGGACATGGCGGGCTGCTCGCTGACCCTGATGTGGCTCGACGAGGAGCTCGAGGCGTACTGGCGGGCGCCGGCCGACGCACCGGGGTACCGCAAGCGCGTCGGCCAGGTGGCGGCGGTGCGAGGCGGCGACGCGGGCCGCCCCACGGGCCGGCACGCCGCGTCGGGCACCTCGGTC
>JAEZAR010000082.1 GCA_023430425.1 Actinomycetes bacterium
CGGCCGGGCTGCCCGGAGCGGCGGACCCCGACGAGCAGGTCCACACGGTCCGCGTCGTCCGCGCCGCCCTGCACGGGTTCGTCGACCTCGAGCTCCGCGGCGGCTTCGGCCTCCCGCAGGACCGCGACGTCAGCTTCGACCGGCTCGTCGACGCGCTCGCGATCGGCCTCGGCCCGCGGGCGCAGCCGGGACCGGCGGCGTAGCCGGAGCCGGCAGGCGCCGCCGGAGCCGGAGCCGTAGCGCTCAGCCGAGCAGGTCGGCGAGCCAGCGGAGCTGGCGCGCCTCCTGGTGCGCCTGACCGCCCTCGTGGTCGTTGAACGGGTACTCGACGACCTCGACCCCGGGTCGCGCGCCCGCGCGCGAGCCGTAGTGGTTGACGGCCGCGTACACCGTCGACGGCGGGCAGGTGGAGTCCATGAGCCCGACGGAGACGAGGGCGGGCGCCGCCGCGCGGCGGGCGAAGTTGACGGCGTCGAGGTAGGAGAACGTCCGGAAGACCTCGTCGACCCGGTCGCGGTGCACGGACAGGTACCGCGCGACCTCGGCGTACGGACCGGTCGGGGCGATCTCGGCGCCCCGCCGGACGTGGCACAGGAACGGCACCTCCGGCATCGCCGCGGCGAGGTCCGGCACGAGCCCGGCCGCCACGAGGGCCAGCGCCCCGCCCTGGCTGGTGCCGGTGACGGCCACCGTGCCGGCGTCGACCCCCGGCAGCGCCCGGGCCGCCTCGACCGCGCGCACGGCGTCCGTGTACAGCCGCCGGAAGTAGTGGTCGTAGGGGTCCAGGGCCCCGCGGGTCATCGACCCCGGGACGGCCGGCCCGTGCCCTACCGGGTCGGGGGTGTGCCCGCCGCTGCCCCAGGTCGCCCCCTGGCCGCGGGTGTCCATGAACAGGTACGCGTAGCCGGCGTTCGCCCACAGCGTCCGCTCGTGGGCCAGCCCGCGCCCCCCGCCGTACCCCTGGTACTGCACGACGACGGGCAGATCCTCCGCGACACCGGCGGGGCGGGCGTACCAGGCCTTGACCGGGTGGCCGCCGAACCCGGCGAAGGTCACGTCACGCACCTCGACGTGGCGCAGGCCGGCGTCGACGCGCCGGACCTCCAGGCCGAGGTCGTGCTCCCGCGCGCCGGCGAGGGTGACGGCCCAGAACTCGTCGAAGTCGGCGGGCTCGGCGACGTCGGGACGCCAGGCGCGGAGCTCGGCGACGGGCAGGTCGAACAGCGGCACGGTGGCCTCCGGACGGGCACGCGGGGTCGTATCGCTTCGATCCTGCCACGTCGGCGGCGCGCGACGTGCGTCCCGGGCCCGGTCGTCAGCGCGCGAGGAACCCCAGCAGGTCGTGCCGGGTGACGACGCCCACCGGCTCGCCGTCCGCGACGACCATGAGGGCGTCGGCCTTCTGCAGCGCCACGCGCGCGGCCTCGATGTCCTCGCCGATCCCGATCAGCGGCAGCGGCGGGGACATGTGCCGGCCGACGGGGTCCGCGAGCTGCGCGCGGCCGGCGAAGATCGCGTCGAGCAGGGCGCGCTCGCTCACCGACCCGGCGACCTCCCCGGACTTCACGGGCGGCTCCGCCTTGACGACGGGCAGCTGGGAGACGCCGTACTCGCGCAGGATGTCGACCGTGTCGCGCACCGTGTCGGTCGGGTGCGCGTGCACGAGGGCCGGCAGCTCCCCCGTCTTCGCGCGCAGGACGTCGCCGACCACCGCGTGCGCCTCGTCGCGCAGGAACCCGTACGAGCGCATCCAGTGGTCGTTGAAGATCTTGGACAGGTACCCGCGGCCGCTGTCCGGCAGGATCACCACGATCACGGCGCGCTCGGCCGCGGCCGGGTCCTCGTCCTGGAGCCGGCGGGCCACCCGCAGCGCCGCGGCGACCGCCATCCCGGACGAGCCACCCACCAGCAGGCCCTCCTCGCGCGCGAGCCGCCGGGTCATCTCGAACGACTCCGCGTCGCTCACCGCGACCACCTCGTCCGGCACGGACGGGTCGTAGGCCCCCGGCCAGAAGTCCTCCCCGACGCCCTCGACGAGGTACGGGCGCCCGTCGCCGCCGGAGTACACCGAGCCCGCAGGATCCGCGCCGACGACGCGGACGACCCCGCCCGCCTCCGGCGCTCGGTCCGCGCTCACCTCCTTGAGGTAGCGCCCGGCGCCGCTGATGGTCCCGCCGGTACCGGCGCCCGCGACGAAGTGCGTCACACGCCCGTCGGTGTCCGCCCAGACCTCCGGGCCCGTCGTGGCGTAGTGGCTCGCCGGGCCGGCCGGGTTGGAGTACTGGTCCGGCTTCCAGGCCCCCTCGGTCTCGCGCAGCAGGCGGTCCGAGACGGAGTAGTACGAGTCGGGGTGCTCCGGCGCGACGGCCGTCGGGGTCACCACGACCTGCGCCCCGTAGGCCCGCAGCACGTCGATCTTGTCCTGCGAGACCTTGTCGGGGCACACGAACACGCAGCGGTAGCCGCGGCGCTGCGCGACGAGGGCGAGCCCGACGCCGGTGTTGCCGCTGGTCGGCTCGACGATCGTCCCGCCGGGACGCAGGGCGCCGGACGCCTCCGCCGCCTCGACCATCCGCAGGGCGATCCGGTCCTTCACCGACCCGCCGGGGTTGACGTACTCGACCTTCGCCAGCACCGTCGCGGCGAGCCCCGCCGTGACGGACGACAGGCGCACCAGCGGGGTGTTGCCCACCAGCTCCGAGATGTGCTCGGCGTAGCGCACGGCGCTCCTTCCCCGGTCGCCCCGACGTGCGACCGCCCGGGGCCTCGCGGCTCCCGGGCGGTCGGTCGGGGTCGTCGGTCCCTCGTCAGTTGCGGTTGAACATCGCCAGCAGGCGGAGGATCTCCAGGTACAGCCAGACCAGCGTGACGATGAGGCCGAACGCGGCGCTCCAGGCGAACTTGGCCGGCACGCCCGCGCGGACGCCGCGCTGGATCGCGTCGAAGTCCATGATGAGCGACGCGGCGGCGAGGCCGACGGCCACCAGCCCGACGAGGATGCCCACCGGGCCGTTGCGGAGCGGACCGAAGCCCTCGCTCGCGATGAAGAACGACAGGACGAAGTTCAGCAGCGAGAACGCGAGGTAGCCGACCAGGGCGATGAGCAGCCAGCGCGTGAACTTCGGGGTCACCCGCACGCGGCCGGACCTGAAGAGGAACAGCGCGGCGCCGAACGTCGCGAAGGTCCCGAGGATGGCCTGCAGGACGATGGGCTCGGCGCCGCCGGTGACGCCGTCGATCGTCATGTTCTGGAAGGCCAGGCTGATGCCGCCGAGGAACACGCCCTGCGCCACGGTGTACAGCGCGATGAGCGCGGGGCTCGGCTCGCGCTTGAACGCGTTGACGAGGCCGAGGACCAGGCCGACCACCATGCCGATCGGCCACAGGCCCGGGGCGATCTGCCATGTCGCGGCGGCGACGACGACGAGCAGCAGCAGCAGGCCGCCCGTCTTGACGATGACGTCGTCGTAGGTCAGGCGCCCGGTGTCCGCAGTGGTCGCGGCGGGCGCGGTGTACATCTGCTCCAGGGTCGCGGCGTCGGCGCCGACGGCGCCCGCCGTGGCGGTCTGCGTGCCGTAGGCCACCGGAGCGGCCCCGCGCCGGCGCTCGCCGAAGACCGGGCTCGAGTTGAAGACCGGGTTGCTCACTGTGCCTCCTGTCGGGCCGCCGTCGTGGCGGCTGAGGGTCTTGCCATCCTAGGCAACGTCGGGCGGGCCCGGCGCGTTCCCGCACGGCCCGTGCGCCACGTCTCACCCCGGACGCGACGGCGCCCGGGTGGAGGACCCACCCGGGCGCCGTCGTCCAGCTCACTTCAGAGGGTCACCTCGCGAGGAGGGCACCCACCTGTGCCGGGGCCTTCGCGGCCGGACCGACCGGCCCGACGAACCCGACCACGTCGACGACCACGTGCACCTGGCCGGCGAACATGTCGTTGTAGAACGCGATCGTGCCGCTCGCCGGGACATCCACCACGACCAGGTTCGGGATGTCCCGCCCCGGGATGTAGTTGATGTTGGAGGCGTCCGGGATCTCGACCTCGCCGACGCCCGACGGGTCGGGGAAGACCCGCAGGTTGCCGTTGGCCGTCGGCTGCACCGCCGTGACGTTGAGCATCACGGAGGTCGCGCCCGCCGGCACCGGGCCCATGCCCGCGATGTCGAGCAGGAGACCCTCGCCCGCGGCAAGCGGGCCGGCCTCGTCCTCACGGGTGTCGAGCACGCGCTCCGGCGTCACCCCGGTGAAGAGGGTGTCGGCGGTCATGTACCCCACGACGTCCAGGATGACCTGGACCCCGTTGCCCGGGAACGTGTCGGAGTAGAACGAGATGTCGCCCGACTCCGGCAGCTGCACGATCGTCGTGTTCGCCTTCTCCCGGCCCGGTGCGTAGTTGAGCACCGAGGCGTTCGGGACCTCGTCGCCCGCCGGGTACACCCGGAGGTTGCCGAGGGCCGTCGGGAGCGGGACGGTCACGTTGAGGATGACCGCCGTGGCGTCGGCGGGCACGCCCGCCTTGCCGGCGACGTCCACCGTCTGCACCGTGCGCGGGGCGACCGGGCCGGTGATGTCACCGACGTGACCGGCACCCGCACGGGTGTCGAGGAGACGCTCCGGCGTCGTCATGACGACCCCGGACTCCTCCGTGACGTAGCCCGCCACGTCGATGAGGATCCCGACCTGGGTCGGACCCGTGACGCGGTAGCAGAGGCCACCGTCGGGGCCGAGGCCGACGAACGTCGTGTTGGCGACGTCCTGACCCGTCTCGAAGTTGACGGTCGAGGTGGCCGGCGCGGTCCCGCCGTCCGGGTACACCACGACGTAGCCCGGCCCGTTGGGACGGACGGTCGTGACGTTGACCATCACACCGGTGGCGTTCTCCGGCACCCCGAACTGACCGGCCATCGGCACGCACACCGGGATGCCCGCGGGCACCTGGGCGTCCGAGACCGCACGGACCGGCTCCATCGTCACGATGCCCGAGCCACCGGGCTCGTCCACGGCGGGAACCAGCTGGGCCACGCCCCACCGCGCCGTGCTCTGGTAGCCGAGCCCGGTCGGGTCGGCCCAGTTGCGCACGGACGTGCGGACACCGGCAGCGGCGTCGTTGACCTGGAAGTCCACGCCGTGGAAGGTGCCCGGGCCGCCGTACGACTCGAGGAGGTTGATGGCCACCTCGACGACGTAGCCGGTGTCCGTGACCGCGACGTCGTAGTCGACGTTGGCCTCCTGGAACGCCTCGTCGCCCGTGCCGAACGAGATGTCGCCCTGGAAGTCGATCCGGATCTGGTTGTCGTCGTACCGGTAGGAGCCGTTCTTGAAGTTGCCCCGGTCGATGTAGATCTCGACCGAGTCCTGGTCCCACGGGTTCGACGCACCGGCGTCGAGCTCGTCGTCGATGACGTCCATGAGCACGTACAGGACGTCGCCGTCACCGCTCCAGAGGGTCCGGACGTTCGCGTACGCGCCGCCCTCGCTCCCCTGGGTGTACTTCTCGGTGACGACCTGGTTGGCCAGCGCCCAGACGTCGTCCACCGCGCCGTCGATCAGCGGGGCCGCGGGGGCCTCGACGACCTCGACGTAGGACAGCGCCTCGAGGAGCGACAGCGTGCCGCCGCCCTCCGGTGCCCACGCGGTGGTGGTGGCGCCGTCGGTCACCTCGACGTTGAGCTGCATGGTCCCGCCCTGCGCCACGGGCGTGGCGAGCGGCAGCCGGACGACCGCCTCCCAACCCGACGCCGTCGAGCGCACGACCTGGGTCGCGGTGTCAGCAGCGTCGCGCTCCACCGTGATCTCGGTGTCGCCGTAGGTGAAGGTCACCGCATCGGTGTCCTGCACCGTGGCGTCGTCGACGCTGATGTAGGCGGTCAGGTGGTCCGGCGCCCAGCGGAGCTGGAAGTCGGCCACGCCCTCGATCGGGTGCAGCGGGAGCTGGTCCCACGTCACGTGGTCGAAGGCCGCGGCCCCGATCGGGAGGCTGCCTGCGAACACGTTGGCGGTCCGGGCCCGCGGCGGGAGCGGCATGGACGGGTCGTCCATGATCCCGTAGTAGGCCGGCTTGGCCTGGAGCCGTCCGTCGAACACCAGCGGCGCCTGCTCGCTGCGCCAGCTGCGGTTGTCGGACAGACCCCAGATCGTCACCGAGAACAGGTCCTCGGCGTACTCCCGGAACACGCGGAAGGCGTCGCGGTAGTAGTAGCCCTGCTCGATGAGCAGCGCGTTGGTGGGGTTGTTGCCGACGGTGACGTCGAGCTCGGTGACCGCCTGGATGAGTCCCGTGTCCTGGAAGCGGACGATCGCCGCCTCCAGCGCGTCGACGGGCATCGAGAGGCTGACGTGGAACTGGTGCCCGACGCCGTCGATCGGCACGTCGCGGTCGAGCAGACGCTGGACCAGGTCGTAGTACCGGTTCTGCTTGCCCGACTGCTCGGTGTTGTAGTCGTTGATGAACAGAGCGATCGGGCGCGCATCGACCTCGTCCGGGACCGCGTAGGTCTCGTTGAAGGCCTCGTCGGCGAACTGGAAGGCCAGGTCGATGTAGTCCTCGCCGAGGATCTGGTACCAGTAGCTGTTCCGCAGGCCGTTCGTCGCGGGGCTCGCCTGGTCGTTCACGACCTCGTTGACGACGTCCCACCCGACCATCGGGTTGGTGTCCGAGCCGAAGAGCCCGTACTCGTCGCTGATCGCCTCGGCGACGTTGTTGATGTGCGTCTCCAGGCGCTGCGTCATGATCGCCTTGTCCGCCTCGCTGCTCGTGAGGAACTCGCCCGCCTCGTCCTGGAAGAACCAGTCCGGGGTCTGCGAGTGCCAGAGCAGGACGTGGCCGTACATGCCGAGGCCGTTGTCCTGGGCGAACTGGAGCAGGGCGTCGGCCTGCTCGTGCATGCGGAAGTTCCGCTCGGCGTCGTACCAGGCCTCGACCTTCATGTGGTTCTCGGCCGTGATCTGGTTGAAGTGCCGCAGGGTGAGCTCGGACGGCGCCCCGAGGGTCTCCCGCGCGTCGATCGCGACGCCCACGGGGAACTGGCCCGCGAACTCCTCGTAGATCGACGGCAGGTCCTGGATCGGGGACGGTTCCTGCGACACCACGGTGATGTCGTCGAGCAGGAACGGGGTGTTCGTGCCGAGCTCGCCGTTGGCGTACGCCGTCTCGAAGTACAGGAAGACGGACGGGGTGCTCGGCATCGTGTAGGTCGTCGTGACCTGGGTCCACTCGGTGGAGCCGATGCCCGCGAACTGCGCCACCGTCCCGTAGGAGTACGACCCCTCGGAGCCGGTGCGGGCGCTGAGCCAGATGCTGTCCGCCGGCTGGCCCTCCGCGGTCTTCACCCACGCCGTGATGTCGTAGGTGACCCCGGGCACGAAGTGCTCGGTGAAGTCGTAGCCGGCGCCGTCGCCCTGGCCCGTGCGGTCGGTCACCGCGAGGGAGTACGTCCCACCGTGCGCCTCGGCGTCGGTGGCGGCGACCGTCGGGTTGCCCTGCGACTGCCGCGGCACCCAGCCCTCGGCCGTGCCGGTCTCGAAGTCCCACGTCCCGGAGTACTCCTCGTACGGCGGTTCCCCGGTCTCGAAGGTGACGAGAACGTCGTCGACGACGTAGGTCCAGGGCAGGCTCGTCTCGCCGTCCATCTGGTTCGTCGAGCCGATGAAGATCACCGCGTTGTCGAGGGCGTCGGCGGGGAGCGCGAACGTGCCGGAGATGGTGGTCCAGCCGGCGTCGGTCACGGCGGTGTTGCCGACCCACGTGTAGTGCGTCTGCGGCGCCTCGTCCTCGTCGTCGTTGTCCGGCATCTGGTACCGGACGACGAAGCGGACCTCACCGCTGTCGCCCTCGGCCGCCGTCGCGCGCATGGAGAGGGTGTACGTCGTGCCCGGGACGAGCGACCCCGGCGGGGACTGGATGCCCTCGTAGTCCGCGGTCCGCGTGACGCTCAGAGCGGAGCCGCCGTCACCGTCGGCGACCCACGCGTGGGTCCCGCCGTTGTGCGTCCACGGAGCGAACGACTGGGTGTCGAAGTCGAGGTCGAAGAGCGTCTCGGTGGTCGGGTCGGGGGTCGAGCCGACCTCGGGACCGAACACCTCGATGTCGTCGACGAGGAAGCTCGCGGTGGCCTCGGCCGCCTCGACGTACAGCACCACGCTGGTCGCCGAGGCAGGGATCGTGTACGTGCCGCCGATCTCGACCCACGCCTCGTCCGACGCGGTCGGGTTCGACCCGACCTGCTGGAAGTCCGAGCCGTTGAAGATGAGGGTGAACTTGACCGCCGTGTCGGCGGTGCCGGGCGTCAGCTTGACGAACCCGCTGAAGTCGTAGGTGCCACCAGGCTCGACGACGCTGGTGATGTTGGCCTCGGTGCCGTGCCAGTTGGCCGTGCGACCGGTGACCTGGAGGCTGTGGGTGCCCTGGTGGGCGTCGGTGTCGACGATCGTGACCGTCGTGCCACCGCGCGGACCCCAAGGCGCGGCACTGCCGCCCTCGAAGTCGTTGGAGACGACGACGGCGTCAGCCGCCGCTGCCGGGAGGGCCAGCACCGCGGACACGAGGCCCGCTGACGCAGCGGCTACCGCTGCGGTGATGGCCCGGATGGTTCTACGTTGCCGCATTTAATCGCCCCTTTGCGAAGACATGAGCGGTCCGGGTGCGGCCCACGCTAAGGGGTCGGGACCGGTATAGGCAACGTTGTCGACCGAGTCTCAGCCCGCGAGACGTCCGGGGTCGTACCGATTCGGGCAAACCCGTCGGGCGGCTCCCTCGCAGCGAAAGTTTCGGGTGCTGACCTGCATTTTCGACGGCGGGGTTGCGCACCTCGTGGGAGCGTTTCCGCTCGTGGCAGCCGCTCAGCGGCGATCGATGCTCACAAGATCGATGGTCGTTGTCGGTCTCGATCACGAAAGTCGAGCGTCGATCAAGGGCGCGGCGACCGGGCCGGGGCCGGGCGGGCTGGTGGGCGGGGAAATGCACGTCGGAATGTGCCCCCGGCAGGACTCGAACCTGCACTCCGACCGGTTTTAAGCCGGCTGCCTCTACCGATTGGGCCACGGGGGCGCGGGGCCGCCGGCGCGGCGCTCGCGCACCGTCCCGCCGACCCGTCCGCTCCGCATCCTGCCAGCCGTCGGACGCCGCCTCCCCCGGTCGACCGCCCGGATCGACGGCCGGGCGTCGGGTGCCGCCGACCGGGCTCAGGC
>JAEZAR010000084.1 GCA_023430425.1 Actinomycetes bacterium
CGAGCTGCTTGGGCGGCACGTCGGAGGTGATGACGACCTGCTTGTTCGCGTTGTGCAGCGTGTTGAACGTGTGGAAGAACTCCTCCATCGTCTGTTCCTTGCCCTGCAGGAACTGGATGTCGTCGACGAGGAGCACGTCCACCTCGCGGTACCGCCGCTGGAACGCGCCGGCCTTGCCCTCGCCGATGGAGTTGATGAAGTCGTTCGTGAACTCCTCGGAGTTGACGTAGCGGACACGCACGCCCGGGTAGAGCGAGAACGCGTAGTGCCCGATCGCGTGCAGGAGGTGGGTCTTGCCCAGGCCCGAGTCGCCGTAGATGAACAGCGGGTTGTACGCCTTCGCCGGCGCCTCGGCGACCGCCACCGCCGCGGCGTGCGCGAACCGGTTGGAGGAGCCGATGACGAACGTGTCGAACAGGTACTTCGGGTTGAGGTGGGGCTGCTCGGTCGGGGCCCGGTGGTGTGCGCCCCCCGGCTGCGCGCGGTAGACGTCCGAACGGCGGGGCGCCGACCCCGGCCCGTGCCCGTCGTCGGGCCCGGTCCCCGCGTGGCCCGGGCCGTCGTGGCCGTTCTCGTGACTGCGCGCGCGGTCGGCGTGGTCGGCCTCGGGGCGGGCGGCGGGCGTGGTGCCGGGGCCGCCAGTGTCGTCGGGCCCAGCCGTCGTCGGCGCCGTGGCGGGGGCCGGCGGCGTCTCCACCATGACGGCGATCCGGGCGTCCTGGCCGAGGACGGCGCTGAGCGCGGAGATGATCTCGGCGCGCACGCGCGTCTCGAGGTAGTCCTTGGTGAAGTCGTTGTCGACGGACAGCAGCACCGTGCCGTCGAGGAGGCCGACGGGCCGGGCGAGCCGGACGAAGGCGAGCTGCTGCGACGTCGTCCCCGGTTCGGTGGCCAGCCGCTCGACCGCCCTGTCCCAGACCTGGGCGACCGCGTCGTCCTGTCCTGCCACCTGCTGCTCCTGACACCTCGGGGACACGCCGTCCAGCGCGTCGCAGTCTCGCACGGCGGCTGATCATCCACACAGTTGTCCACAGACTGTGTGCGGAGAACGTGCACGCGTCCGCCGGGCGCGGAAGCCGGTCCGGGCGACGTGAGGGCGTGCCCCGGGCGTCCCGCCCGCGAGCCGGTCCACATGCTGCCCGGTGTGTCGCGTCCGGGAATCCGCCGTACGGGTGCATTCTGGTCCGTTCGGCGGGTGCTCGGCCAGGACCCGTCTCGTTTGACCCTCCGCCGCGCTGCCGCGTACCGTGTCACAGCCGTTCCCGACGGTTCCTGTCGGCGTGCCCGCCTCCCGCTCCGCTGGTGAGGGCGACGTGCGCCATCGGCCGGCCGCATCCTGCGGCCGGGTCGGGGAGGCTCAGATGTCCGCCGTCGTGGCGGTGACGGTACCGACGTTACGGAGCTTGACGTGTCGAAGCGCACCTTCCAGCCGAACAACCGGCGCCGGGCGAAGACCCATGGGTTCCGCCTGCGCATGCGCACGCGCGCCGGCCGGGCGATCCTCGCGGCCCGTCGCGCCAAGGGCCGCGAGAAGCTGTCCGCCTGACGTCACCCGTGCTCCCCGCCGGCCTGCGCCTGCGGCGGTCGTCGGACTTCGACGCCACCGTGCGACGTGGTGCGCGGGCGGGCCGGGGCACGGTCGTGGTGCACTGCCGCGCCACGGACGAGCCCGGCACGAGGGTGGGATTCGTGGTGTCCCGCGCGGTGGGCGGTGCGGTCGTGCGGAACAAGATCCGGCGCAGGTTGCGAGGTGTGGTGGTCGAGCAGCGGGCGACGCTCCCGAGAGGAGCCGACGTCGTCGTCCGCGCGCTCCCGCCCGCGGCCGCGGCCGACCACGCCGAGCTGAGGGCCGACGTCCTGTCCGCGGTGCGGACCGCCGCCCGGCGCGCCGGCGTCGGGAGCAGCGTCGGGAGCGGCGTCGGCGCGGGCGCGACGACGGAGCAGGTCGGGGACGCGCGGTGAGGACCACCCCCGCGGAGTCCCGCCCGGCGGGCGCGCGCACCGTCGCAGCGAGCGCCGCACCCGAGGAGCGGGCGGCCGGCCCGGCGACAGGTGCGTCATGGGTGGGCCGTGTCGGGCGCACCGCCCGCCGCCTCCCGGTGCTCGTCCTCGTGGCGGTGGTGCGGTTCTACCAGGTGGCGATCTCCCCGATGACCCCCCCGAGCTGCCGGTACTACCCGAGCTGCTCCCAGTACGCCGTGGTCGCGCTGCAGCGCCACGGCGTGCTGCGCGGCGGCTGGCTGGCGGTCCGACGTCTCGCCCGGTGCCATCCGTGGACTCCCGGCGGGGTGGACGACGTCCCACCTGCCGGTACTTCGACCTCGACCCACGCCACGGCTGACGGTGCGCCGTCGGGCCGCACGCGCGGGTCGCACACGCCCTCAGGGGCTGGACGAGCGAGGAGCTCGACGCGATGAGCTGGTACGACACCCTGTTGAGCCCGATCATGGTCGCGGTCGCCTGGATCATGGTCGGCGTCCACGACGTGCTCACCGCACTCGGGCTCGACTCCGCCTCGGGGCTGACGTGGACGCTGTCGATCGTCGCCCTCGTGATCGTGATCCGGATCCTGCTCATCCCGCTGTTCGTGCGGCAGATCCGGGCCGCGCGCGCGATGCAGATGCTCTCCCCGGAGCTCCAGGCGCTGCAGAAGCGGTACAAGGGGCGGTCGGACCCCGCGAGCCGCGAGGCCATGACCCGCGAGACCATGGAGCTGTACCGCAAGCACGGGACCAACCCGTTCTCGTCGTGCCTGCCGATCCTCGCCCAGTCCCCGATCTTCTTCGCGCTGTTCCGGCTCCTCAACAGCCTCGACGACATCGGCCGCGGCGACTACCCCTCGGTCGGTCCGATGACGCAGGCGGTCGCCGCGGAGGCGGAGAACTCCGAGGTCTTCGGGGCGCCGATCTCGTCCTTCTTCTTCGAGACCGGCGCGACGACCCAGACGCGGATCGTCACGGTGATCCTCATCATCGCGATGTCGGTGACGACCTTCACGACGCAGAAGCAGCTGACGCAGAAGAACATGCCCGCGTCGGCGATGCAGGGTCCGATGGCCCAGCAGCAGAAGATGCTGCTCTACCTGCTGCCCCTCGTGTTCGCGGTGTCGGGCGTCAACTTCCCCATCGGCGTCCTCATCTACTGGACGACGACGAACCTGTGGTCCATGGGCCAGCAGTTCTACGTGATCCGGCGCAACCCCACGCCGGGCTCCGAGGCCGAGCGGCTCCTCAAGGAGCGACGCGCCCGCAAGGCGGCGGCCAAGGGGCTGGTCCTCCCGGAGGAGGAGGGCCCGACGGAGCCCGAGAAGCCGCGCGGGCAGCGTCAGCAGCCGGTCCGCAAGGACCGCGCGCGCCCGCCACGACCGGGCTCGCAGGCTGGGCC
>JAEZAR010000099.1 GCA_023430425.1 Actinomycetes bacterium
GCGGCTCCCCGGCGATCGCCGCGGAGAGCCGCTGCGCGGCGAGCCGCCCCAGCCGTTCGAGATTGATGTCGATGCTGGTCAGCTCCGGGCGCGCGTTGAGCGCCAGCACCTCCCAGTTGTCGTAGCCGATGACGGCGATGTCCCGCGGGACGTCCTTGCCGGCCTCGTGCAGGGCGTCGAGCACCCCCCGGGCGATCTGGTCCGAGCCGGCGAAGATCGCGTCAACGGCGGGCTCCGCCTCGAGCACGAGGCGCGTGGCGCCGCGCCCCCACGCCTCGGTCCACGCGCCGAGGTAGGGACGCCCGCCGGCCATCGGCAGCCCGGCCTCGGTCAGCGCCGCCATCGCGCCCTGCGCCCTCTCCTGGGTCGCGCCGTACGTCGGGTCCCCGCTGATGTGCGCGATGCGTCGCCGGCCGCAGGCGAGCAGGTGCTCGACGGCCATCCGCCCCCCGCCCTCGTTGTCGCTGACGAGCGAGACGTCCTGGGAGTCCTCCGAGGGCGCGTACGCGTAGACGACGGGTACGGGGACCTCGACGGCCAGGGGCGGGCGCGGGTCGGGTCGCGCGCCGACGACGATGAGACCGTCGACGCGCCGGGAGAGCAGGGCCCGGACGTGGTACTGCTCCCGGATCGCGTCCCCGCGCGCGTCGCAGAGGAACACCGACGTCCGCCCGGCGCCGAACGCGTCCTCGGCGCCCATGAGGACGGGGATCGAGAAGCGGCCGTCGAGGTCGGACGTGATGAGCCCGACGGTGCCGGTGCGCCCCGCGAGGAGGCTGCGCGCGAGGGCGTTCGGCTCGAACGAGAGGCGTGCGGCGGCCTCCAGGACGCGCTCGCGGGTACCGGCGGCGACCTGCCGACGGCCGTTCAGCGCCTTCGAGGCGGTCGCGAGGGAGACCCCGGCGAGGCGCGCCACGTCGGCGAGCGTCGCCGTCCGTTGCGCCGTCCGCTGGGCCGGCGAGCCCGGTGTGCGTGCCGTCACGAGTACCCCCACCGCGACCGGCTCTGGGGCCGGTCGTGACCGAACTGTAGCGCGCCGATCCCTTGACGCGTCGCCGCGGCCCGCACTACGTTGCGAAAGCCTTTTCGGTACTTGTGGTGCGGCGGCGCGACCTCCCGCTGCGGGACGTTCGCGCTCGTCACAGGCTCAGCAGTCGCCATGCTACGCCACTCGTCCCATGAGGCGGGTAGTCAACAGAAACGGCGATGACCTACGTTTCGCAGTCCGCCCCCGACCCGTTCGGGGCCCCGGCGGGGCCCGTCGCGAGGCGGTGCTCAACGACGAGCTCGAGGAGATCAGATGAGGACCACGCGCAGCACCGGGCGACGCCGTCGTGCGCTCGCCGCCATCACCACGGCCGGTCTCCTGACCGCCGGCCTCGCCGCGTGCGGGGGCGGCGACGGGGACGGGGACGAGCCGGGCGCCGACCCGGAGCCGGGCGGTGACGCCACCGAGGGCGAGGCGTGGGAGGGCGTCGACGACGGCACGACGCTGACGCTCTGGACCCGCGCCCCCATGGAGTTCCAGGCGAACCTCCTCGTGGAGGCGTACAACGCCAGCCACGAGAACCAGGTCGAGCTGACGATCACCCCCAACGACGACTACGTCGCCCGGGTCGGCGCGGCGGCGGGCTCCGGTGACCTGCCCGACCTGTTCGCCGCGGACATCGTCTACGTGCCGAACTGGACGGAGGCGGGCCTGTTCCAGGACATCTCCGACCGGATCGCCGGGCTGCCGTTCGCCGACTCCATCAACCAGGGGCACCTGGACGCGGGGACCATCGACGACGCGCAGTACGTGCTGCCCTTCGTCCTCGACCTGTCCGTGATGTTCTGGAACAAGGACCTGTACGAGCAGGCCGGCCTGGACCCCGAGCAGGGTCCGACGACCCTGGAGGAGTTCAAGGAGCACGCCCTGGCGATCCAGGAGCTGGACCAGCCCGGCGTCTACGGGACGATGTTCGGCGGCAACTGCGGCGGCTGCGGCGTCTTCACGTGGTTCCCGATGATCTGGGCGTCCGGCGAGGACGTCATGAACGAGGACGGCACCGAGGCGCTGCTCGCCAGCGACACCGCGCAGGAGGTGTACGCGACCTGGCGCGAGCTGTGGGAGGCGGGCGCCGTCGCCCCCGCGTCGCAGGAGGAGACCGGCGCGACGTGGGTCGGTCCGTTCCAGGAGGGCAACATCGGCGTCATGCCGTACCCGGCGACGCTGCTGCCCACCGCCGACGAGACCGTCGACGTCGGCGTGGCACCGATCCCGGGCGTCGGCGGCGGCGCGGCGACGTTCGTCGGCGGGGACGGCATCGGCATCTCCAAGGACTCCGACGTGAGCGACCAGGCGTGGAACTTCCTCGCGTGGCTGATGTCGGAGGAGGCCCAGGTCGAGGTCCTCGCGGCCAACAACACCACCCCGGGCCGCACCGACCTGGCCGACAACTCCTACGCCGCGGAGGACCCGCGCGTCGTGATCATCAACGAGGTCGCCGGCGCCGAGGACAGCCGCACCCCCGTGGCGCGCAACTTCCAGCAGGCGTTCAACGCCCCGGGCAGCCCCTGGGTCCAGCTCTTCCGCGCGCAGGTGTTCGGCGACGGGGGCGACCCGACCGGGGGCAACGAGGCCATCACCGAGGCCCTCGGCGACTGACCGCACGGCCCGGCGGTGGCGGCGTCGTGCGCGTCGTCACCGCCGGGGTCGCCGGCACGATTGCAGACAAGGAGGCCGCGGTGGGCAACGTGACCACGCCGACGCTGCCGGAGGCGGCCCGCGAGAAGGCGGGCGACGCGCACCGGCGGCGGGGGCGACGTCGTCCGGCGTCCCGTGGGGCGCTGGGCTGGCTGTACGCGGCGCCGACCGCCGCCATGGTCCTCGTGTTCTTCGTCCTGCCGCTGCTGCTGGTGCTGCAGATGTCGGCGTCGGACTGGGGGCTGTTCGCGGGCAACCGCGGGGTCAACCTGCCGGAGAACTACACCGAGGCGCTCGACCACCGGCTGCTGTGGCCGGCCGTCGTCTTCACGCTGAAGTACACGGTCATCACGACGGTGCTGCTCATCGGGGTCGCGCTCGGGCTGGCCCTCGTCGTGCAGGAGTCCAGCCGCTGGAAGAACCTGCTGCGGACCTCGATCCTCGTGCCGAGCGCGCTCGGCCTGGCGTCGGCGTCGCTGCTGTTCTACGCGCTGTACTCCCAGCAGAGCGGGCCCATCAACCCCACGCTGATGGCGCTGGGGGTCATCGACGAGGAGATCTCGTTCCTGCGGACCTCGACGTCGGCCCTGTGGTCGACGGTGTTCCTCATCGTCTGGCGGTTCGCGGGGTTCTACATGCTCCTGCTCATGGTGGGGCTGCAGGGGATCTCCCACGACGTCTACGAGGCGGCCCGCATCGACGGGGCCGGGCGGTGGCAGATCTTCTCCCGCATCACGCTGCCGCTGCTGCGGCCCTCGCTCGCGCTGTGCACGATCCTGTGCGTCACCGGGTCGCTGCTGGCGTTCGACCAGTTCTACATCCTGACCAAGGGCGGCCCGGACAACAGCACGGTGACCGTGGTCCAGCTCATCTACACGATGGCGTTCGCCGGCCAGAACAACCTCGGCCTCGC
>JAEZAR010000147.1 GCA_023430425.1 Actinomycetes bacterium
GCCACGACGTCCACGCGCGCGGCGCGCCGGGCCGGGGGCCACGCGGCGAGGGTGGCCGCCGCCGTGCCGAACGCGGCGAACCCCAGCACCGGCAGCCACGGCACCCGCAGGTCGGGGAAGGCGAACGGGTAGCCCAGCGCGTTGACGGCGGTGCGGACCGTCAGGGCCGTCGCGAGGCCGACGACGACGCCGCCGACGGTGGAGCCGAGCCCGGTGACCAGCCCGGTGAGGAGCACGACGTGGCGCAGCGTGCCCCGTTCGGCGCCGGCGGCCGCGAGGAGCGCGAGCTGACGCTCGTGGCGGCGGGCACCCATGGCGAACGCGGGCCCGATGAGCAGCACGGCCTCGAGCAGGATCACCGCGGCGAGGCCGCCGACGAGTGCGACAGTGCCCATGTCGAGGGGGGCCGCCTCGTGACCGGGGACGTCGTCGGCGCGGGGCGGGTCGAGGAGCACGGCGCGGCTGGTCACCACGGAGCCCACGGCGTTGACGGCGCGGACGTGGTCCCAGGTCACCGGCTCGGGGCCGACGACGTACCACTCCACGGCGGCGGGTGACCCGCCGTCGACGCCGGTGGCAGCGGCGGTCGCCGGCTCCGGGAGCCCGCCCGGGCCGGCCAGGACCCGCGGGCCCACCGGTGCGACCGCCAGGATGCCGCTGACATCCACCGTCCGGGGCCGGCCCTCGACCGTCATGGTCACGGTGTCCCCGGGGGCGACGCCGAGGCGCTCCGCCGTGGCGGGCGACAGGGCGACCTCGTCCGCGCCGGCCGGCAGGGCTCCGGCACCGACGACGAAGACCCCCGACAGGTCCCCCTCGGCCGGGAGGGCGACGACGTCGGTGGTGGCGGGAACCGCGCGGTCGGGGGTGGACAGGGCGGCCGGGCCGCTGACCACGCGGAGCAACCGGTCGGCCGGCGGCAGCGCGCCGGCGAGGGCGCGCTCGTGCTCGGCAACCGTCGGCGGCGTGCCCGTGGTCGTCCAGCCGGACGAGTCGCCGCGGACCGACTGGGTGAGGTCCGCGCCCAGGAAGGAGCCGACGCGCGCCTGGACGGCGCCGGCGTCCGCGCCGGGCCCACCGGGCTCGAGGTCGCCGAGGTGGAACCGGGCGTACGTCGCGTCGGTCGGGTCCATGGAGAGCAGCAGGACGCCCCCCGCCGTGCCGGCGAACACCGGCAGGCCGACGAGCAGGGCGACCAGGGTGGTGCGGGCCCGGGCGCGCCGGGCGTCACGTGCGGCGACGCGGACCGCGACCCGCACCGCGCCCAGCCGGGGCATCACACGCCCTCGGCGAGCAGCGCGTCGGCCGCCAGCCGCGGGCCGGTCGTGTCCACGACGGCGCCGTCCCGGAGGAACACCGTCCGGTCCGCCCACGCGGCGAACCGCGCCTCGTGGGTGACGAGGAGGCCCGCCGCGCCGGCGTCGACGCGGGCGCGCAGCACCCGCATGACGTCCTCGCCCGTCACGGAGTCGAGCGCGCCGGTGGGCTCGTCAGCGAGCACCATCCGGCGCGGGCCGCACAGGGCGCGGGCGATGGCGACCCGCTGCTGCTGCCCGCCGGACATCTCGTCGGGGAAGCGGTCGGCGAGCTCGGGGATGCCGACGAGCTCGAGGGCGTCCGCGGCCTCGCGACGGGCCCGGCGGGCACCGACCCCGTCGAGCTCGCGCGGGAGCGAGACGTTCTCGGCGGCCGTCAGGGCGGGGATGAGGTTGAAGTCCTGGAACACGTAGCCGATCGAGCGGCGGCGCAGCCGGGCCCGCGCCTTCGCGTCCGTCCCGGAGAGCTCCTCGCCCGCCAGCGTCACCGTGCCCGACGTCGGCGTGTCCAGCCCGCCCGCGAGGTGGAGCAGCGTGGACTTGCCCGAGCCCGACGGTCCCATGACGGCCACGAGCTCGCCCAGGCGCACGTCGAGGTCGACGCCGCGCAGGGCGTGCACCGCGAGCGGGCCGTCGCCGTGCGTCCTGGTGACCGCCACCATGCGCAGGAGCACCGGGCCGTGGGCCGTCATCGTGCGCGCCCGGTGGCCGTGGTGCCGGTGGTGTCCGGGGCGGCGTGGGAGCCGGGCGCCTCGGGGACCTGGGGGTCCGGTGGCCTCTGCGGGCCAGACGGGGAGGGCGGCGCGGCCTGCAGCGCCCGCTGCCCACGCCTGGCCAGCCGCGCCTCGACGTGGTCCAGCCAGCGGACCTCCGCCTCCGCGGCGAAGACGAGCCCGTCCAGCACGAGGGTCCAGGCCAGGTCACCGCCGTCGGCAGCGTCGGTCCGCGCCGCGAGGAGCCGGGTGTAGTCGTGCAGCGACCGCAGGGTCTGCGTGCGCTGCGTCTGGATGACGCGCGCGACGTCGACGCCCGGGGTCGTCACCGCGAGGGCGATCTTGATCGCGAGCTCGTCCCGGGACGGCGCTCCCCGCTCGACGGGCCGGTCCCACCAGGCCGTGGCCTCGGCGCGACCGGCGGCGGTCGGGCGGAAGCGCTCGGCGTCGGCCCCCTCTCCCGCCGTCTCCACGAGGTCGTCGCGCACCAGCCGCTGCAGGGTCGTCGCGACCTGACCGATGTTCAGGGGCCACGTGCCGCCGGTGCGGCGCTCGAAGTCCTGCTTCAGCTGGTACGGGCGCATCGGCTGCTCGGCGAGCAGCGCGAGGATCCCCTGTCGGACGGACATCGACGCTCCTCGGGTCACCCTGTGAGTCGGCCCGAGGTTACTCAGTAACCAGACGACGTCAAGCCCCTC
Source organism: Actinomycetes bacterium (assembly GCA_023430425.1). Next base: position 2,728 of record JAEZAR010000147.1, read on the forward strand.
GCCGACGCGGGGTGTACGCGCGGGCGCGCACCCGGCGTCTAGGCTCGCGGCGCACCGCCGTTCACCACCAGGAGGCCCGATGCCGCGAGGTGACGCCCCCGCGACCCCGACCGGGCGCGGCGTGAGCAGCGCGGGTCGAAGGCCGGCCATGAGCCGCCCGGATCACGTCCGCCCGCGGCTCGTCCTGCTCGTGGCGGCGGGGGGCGCGCTCGGCACCGCGGGCCGGTACGGCGTCACCGAGGCGCTGCCGCCGGACGGGGGCTGGCCCACGGCGACGCTGGTGGTGAACCTCGCGGGCGCCCTGGCGCTCGGCGCCCTGCTCGAGGCCCTCGCGCGGCGCGGGCCGGAGACGCCCCGGGCACGGGCCGTCCGGCTCACGCTCGGCACGGGCGTCCTCGGCGGCTTCACGACCTTCAGCAGCCTCGCGATCGAGGTCGAGCGGCTGGTGGCGGGCGGGCGCCCCGGCCTCGCGCTCGGGTACGGACTCACCAGCGTCGTCCTGGGGTTCGCCTGCTGCCTGGCTGGTGTCGCCGCGGCCGCGCGCCACCACCGCTGGCGGGAGGCGCGCGCTCTGCCCGTCGACCCCGACGCCGCGGAGCGCCTCGACGCGGCTGAGCGCCCCGACGCGGCTGAGCGCCCCGACGCCGCGGAGCGTCTCGACGCGGCTGAGCGTCTCGACGCACCCGGAGGGGGCTGAGCCATGGCACTCCTCGAGGTCGTCGCCGTCGCCCTCGCGGGGGGCGCGGGCGCTGCCGCCAGGTTCGTTGTGGACGGCCTGGTGCGCGCCCGGTGGTCGCCCCGGTTCCCGCTGGCGACCGTCGTGGTCAACGTGTCCGGCTCGTTCCTCGTGGGGCTGGTCGCGGGGGCGGTGCTCGCCCGGTCGGTCGGGGCGACGTGGCAGGTGGTTGCCGCCGCCGGCTTCTGCGGCGGCTACACCACCTTCTCGACGGCGATGGCCGAGACCGTCCGGCTCGTCCAGTCCGAGAACCCCGGCTGGGCCGCCGCCAACGCGCTCGGGACGCTCGTGGCCTGCGTCGGCGCGGCCGCGGCCGGCGTCGGGCTCGCCTGGACGACCCTGGGCTGATCCACCGAGCCCGGGTCCGGCGGGTGCACCCGGTCGTCGGCGTCGGCGTCGGGCGGGCCTCGTCAGGAGGTCGTGGGGTCGACGACCTCGACGGCGCGGCCCCGACCCGAGGAAGGTGGCGCACGAGGAAGACGTTGGAGCGGGTGACGGGAATCGAACCCGCGCTCTCAGCTTGGGAAGCTGAAGTTCTACCATTGAACTACACCCGCGCGACGCCCCGGAGGGCGCGCGCACCGATGATACCGGCTCCCGCCGCGGTGGTCAGCCCGCCCGCGTCCGGGGCCTCCTCAGCCGCAGACGACGACGTTCACCCCGACGAGCTCGACCGTCGCCGTGGCCGCGTCGGACCCGGAGCCGTAGTAGGAGACGCCGTCCGCCTGCACCACGAGCAGGTCCAGGTTCTCGAGGTACTGGGGCGCCGTCGCGCCCGGCAGCGCCATCGCGTCGGCGAACGGCTGGACCGGCGTGACCCCGGACGCCACGACCACGTCCCCCGGCAGCGCCGCGCGGCGCGGCGAGACGTCCCAGCCCCACAGAGCGCCTTCCAGGGTCGTCACCGACAGCGCCCCCCACTGCAGCGCGTCGACGTCTCCGGGCCCGCACTCCAGGTCGGCCCACTCCGCCTCGGCGGGCCCGAGCAGCGCCTCGAGCGCCACGCGCGGGTCGGGCGTCCCCATCGGCACGCCACCGACACCGGCCGCGTCCAGCACCACAGCGGCCGCCTCAGCGGTCTCCTCGGGCGTCGGCTCGGGGTCGGCGGTCGCCTCCGGGGACGGCGTCGGCGTCGCCGTGGCGCTGGCCTCGGCCGGGGTGGACGGGCGGGCCGAGGGCTCGGCGGTCCCTGCCCCGCACGCCCCGGCGAGGAGGACGACGCCGACGGCCAGAGCC
>JAEZAR010000200.1 GCA_023430425.1 Actinomycetes bacterium
GGCACCCCCGGCGCGGAGGCGGCGGCTGCGTCGCTGGCCGCGCCGCCCGGCGCGACGGCGCCCGACGAGGACGTGCCGCCGGGCGACCGCCCGGGGGCAGGCACCACCGAAGGGCACTGACCACCATGACGGGCATCGTCACCCGCGACGGCGAGAAGCGGCTGGTCCTCATCTCCGGCCGCGCGCACCCCGAGCTCGCCGACGACGTCGCCCGGGAGCTGGACGTCGAGCTCGTCCCGACGACCGCCTACGACTTCGCGAACGGCGAGATCTACGTCCGCTTCGGGGAGAGCGTCCGGGGCGCCGACGCGTTCGTCCTGCAGAGCCACGCGATGCCGATCAACCGCTCCATCATGGAGCAGCTGATCATGGTCGACGCGCTCAAGCGCGCCTCGGCGAAGACCATCACGGTGGTGGCCCCGTTCTACGGGTACGCGCGCCAGGACAAGAAGCACCGCGGCCGCGAGCCGATCTCCGCCCGCCTCATGGCCGACCTGTTCAAGACCGCCGGCGCGGACCGCCTCATGAGCGTGGACCTGCACGCCGCGCAGACGCAGGGCTTCTTCGACGGCCCGGTCGACCACCTGTGGGCCATGCCGCTGCTCGTGGACTACGTGCGGACCCGGGTGGACGCGACGAACGTCGCCGTCGTCTCGCCCGACGCCGGTCGCATCCGCGTGGCCGAGCAGTGGGCCGCGAAGCTGGGCGACTGCCCGCTCGCGTTCATCCACAAGACGCGGGACATCACCAAGCCGAACCGGTCCGTCGCCAACCGCGTCGTCGGCGAGGTCGAGGGCCGCACGTGCGTGCTCGTCGACGACCTCATCGACACCGGTGGCACCATCGCGGAGGCCGTGCGGGTGCTGCTCGCCGCCGGGGCCAACGACGTCCTCGTCGCCGCCACCCACGGCGTCCTGTCCGACCCGGCACGGGTGCGTCTGGCGGACTGCGGGGCCCGCGAGATCGTCGTGACCGACACCCTGCCGATCCCGGAGGAGCGGCGGTTCGAGCAGCTGACGGTGCTGTCGATCGCCGCGCTCATCGCACGTGCGATCCGCGAGGTGTTCGACGACGGGTCGGTCACCTCGCTCTTCGACGGGGCCGTGTAGCCGCAGCGTTTTCGCCACCGCCGTACGGCCCGGTAGGCTGGCCCGCGTTGCCTCGGCGAGGGACGTCGGACGGCCGGTGCGCACCATCCACCGCAGCCTGACGCCCGTGATCGACGCGGCCGTGGTGGGCGCGCGCCCGTCCGGTGTCCCGCGTCGAGGCCCGACCGCGCCCCCCGGGCGCCTCCCGACCACCGCCACCAGCCTGGAGAGTGCCACCGTGACCGAGCTCAAGCTCGCCGCCACCACCCGGACCGAGTTCGGCAAGGGCGCCGCCCGGCGCATCCGCCGCGCCCACCAGATCCCCGCCGTCCTGTACGGCCACGGCGCCGCGCCCGTGCACATCACCCTGCCGGGCCACGACACGATGATGGCGCTCAAGCACACGAACGCGCTGCTCACGATCGCCCTGGACGGCAAGAACCACCTCGCAATCGCCAAGGACGTCCAGCGCGACGCCGTCCGCAACGTCATCGAGCACATCGACCTCCTCGCCGTGCGCAAGGGCGAGCGGATCGCCGTCGTCGTGCCGGTGCGGGTCGTGGGTGAGTCGGCGCCCGGCACCATCCACGTGGTCGAGGCGGCCCAGGGCCTGCACGTCCAGGCCGAGGCGACGCACCTGCCCGAGGCGATCGAGGTGTCGGTCGAGGGGCTCGAGGCCGGCACGAGCGTCCGCGGCTCCGACCTGGATCTCCCCGACGGCGTGACGCTCGTCGGCGACCCCGACGAGACGGTCGTGTCGGTCTCGCTGCCGCAGGTCACCGACGAGCCCGCCGAGACCGAGGAGGCTGCGACCGCCGAGGGCGCCGCGGCCGGCGCGGCCGGCGAGGCGGAGACCGCCGAGGAGCCCGCCGAGGCCACCGAGGAGGCCTGAGACGGACCTGCGCCGGCTGCTCGGGCGCCGACCGGACTCCTCCGGGCGGCGCGGCCCGTCGGCCCGTGCGGACGGCACCCGGGAGGGGGCGGACGTGGCGGACAGCGGGACGCCCTGGGTCGTCGTCGGGCTCGGCAACCCCGGGCCGCGCTACGCGGGCAACCGGCACAACGTCGGGCACCTCGTCGTCGACGAGCTGGCCCGGCGCGCCGGCGCGTCCTTCCGCGGGTTCCGCGGCCGGGCGCAGGTCGCCGACGCCCGGCTCGGCACGATGCCGGGCGGGGCACCGGGACCGCGGGTGGTGCTCGTGCGCACCACCAGCTACATGAACGTCTCCGGGGGTCCCGTCGCCTCCGTCCTGGCGATGCACGGGGGGGCGGCCGACCGCCTGCTCGTCGTGCACGACGAGCTCGACATCCCGTTCGGACAGGTGCGGCTCAAGGCCGGCGGCGGCGAGGGCGGGCACAACGGCCTGCGGTCGGTCACCTCGGCCGTCGGGACGCGGGACTACCTGCGGGTGCGGGTGGGCATCGACCGGCCCCCCGGCCGGCAGGACCCGGCGGACTACGTGCTGGCGGACTTCTCGGGCGCCCAGCGCACCGAGCTCCCATGGCTGGTCGACGCGGCCGCCGACGCCGTCGAGATGGTCGTCCAGCAGGGTCTCGAGGCTGCTCAGCGGCGGTTCCACAGCCCCGAGCCGCGCTGATCCGGGGCCGGTGAGGGGGCGGGTCCCCCGGGCTGGGTCGGCCCTCGGCCGGGCCGGTCGCGCGGGTCGCCCCGAGGCGGCGGGAGCCGTGCCACCGGGGGCGGGTGAAAAGTCACTCGATCGGACCAAGGATGTGCCGGAGCGGCACATTGCGGGTAGCCTCGGGGTTAAATCTTCGGTGTTGGTCGGTTAAACGCGGTTCGCCCGGATGCACCCCGGATGACCGTGTCGTACCGTCGACTCCTGCCAGTCCACTGATGCGGGGGTTGAAAGCGCGTGACAGTGCCTGCAGAGCGTGACGTCCGGACAGACGTCGAGCGCCGCGGCAGGAGCGCCGGTCCCCGGCGCTCCTGGGCTTCGGCCCAGCCCTTCGAGATGCGTTCGACGCCCTTCAACAGCAGCGTCGCACGATCGCTGCGCTGGGCCGAGGTCTCCACCGGCTACCAGTGGCGGGCGGTCGCCCTCGACGCGCTCGCCGTCGTCGCCGTCGGCCTCCTCATCGTCGTCCCGGTCTACGGGGCGGACATGGAGACGGCCGGCCGGATGGCGGTCGCCCTCGTCGGCTTCGTCCTGCTCGTGGCCGCCTTCCGCGGGTACGACGCGCGGACGCTCGGCGACGGCTCGACGGAGGTGCAGGCGCTCCTGCGCGCCGGGTTCGTGGGCGCCACGGCGCTGATGGCCCTCAGCTACACGACCAAGGCCGAGGTCTCCCGGCTCGTGGTCTTCGGCGGCATCCCGCTCATCGTCGTCCTCGCGCTCGTCGGGCGGTACCTGCAGCGGCAGTTCCTGCACCGCCACCGGGCGCGCGGCGTCGCGATGATGCGCACCCTCGTGGTGGGCGACCCCGACGCGGTCGGCCGTGTGGTCGGCGACCTCGTCCACGACCCGGCGCACGGCTTCCAGGTCGCCGGGGTCTGCCTGCCCAGCGTGGATGACGCCCCGCCCGTGCCCGGCGTGCCGGTCGTGGGCGCGGTGGCCGACGTCCCGCAGGTCGTCGTGGACCGCGCGATCGAGACCGTCGTCGTCGCGGGCGCGCACCTCAGCGGTGAGGCTCTGCGGCGCATGTCGTGGGCGCTCTCGCGGGCCGGCGCGCAGCTCATCGTCGCCCCGGACCTCGTCGAGGTCACCGGCCCGCGCCTGAACCTGCGGCCGACCGCCGGCCTCGTCCTGCTCGAGGTGCAGACGGGCGTCCCGCGCAGCCAGCGGTACGCGAAGGCGACGCTCGACCGTGCCCTCGGCACGGCCCTGCTGCTGCTGGCGGCGCCGCTCGTCGGTGCGGCCGCGCTCGCGGTGCGGCTCACCTCGCCGGGGCCGGCCTTCTACCGGCAGACGCGCGTCGGCGTCGACGGCCGCACCTTCACCCTGTGGAAGCTGCGCAGCATGTACCTCGACGCGGACGCCCGGCGCGACGCCTTCCTCGCGCTCACGGACCGCGACGGGCCGATGTTCAAGATGCGGCAGGACCCGCGCGTCACGCCGGTCGGCCGCATCCTGCGCCGGTACTCGATCGACGAGCTGCCCCAGCTCTGGAACGTGGTGACGGGCGACATGTCGCTGGTCGGGCCGCGCCCCCCGCTCGAGTCCGAGGTCGCCACGTACGCCGACCACGTCCACCGTCGCCTGCACGTGCGGCCCGGCCTGACCGGCCTGTGGCAGGTCTCCGGCCGCGCGGACCTGTCGTGGGAGGAGTCGGTGCGGCTCGACCTGCGCTACGTCGACAACTGGTCCCTCGCGATGGACCTGCTCATCCTCTGGAAGACGTTCCGGGCCGTGGTGGGGGGCTCGGGTGCCTACTGAGCCGGGCTCACCGGGCCGGAGGGTCGGCGCGTGGCGCTGACCGCGCTGGAGAAGCACGAGCGCGACGCCGCGGCGGTCCTGCCCGCCGACGCCCACGAGTTCTTCGCGTCGGGCTCGGGCGACGAGATCGCGCTCGCCGAGGCGACCGCCGCCTGGGCACGGTTCCGGCTCCGCCCGCGCGTGCTGCGCGACGTCGGGGTCGTCGACCTCGCCACCTCCGTGCTGGGCGCGGACCTGGCCCACCCGGTCGGTGTCGCGCCGGTCGGCTACCTCGGCCTGGCCCACCCCGACGCCGAGGTGGCCGTCGCCGCCGCGGCCCGGGCCTCGGGTGCGCTCTACGTCGCCTCGACGCGCGCCTCGACAGCCCTCGAGGACGTCGCCGCCGAGGCCGGTCCCTGGTGGTTCCAGGTGTACGTCATGCGCAACCGGGACCTGACGGCCCGGCTGGTCGAGCGGGCCGTCGCGGCCGGCGCCCGCGCGCTCGTGCTCACCGGCGACACCCCCTTCGTGGGGATCAAGCGGCGCGTCGGCAAGCAGCGCATCGCGATCCCCGACGAGGCGTTCCTGGTCAACCTCGCCCGGCACCTGACCGGCGACCTCGGCGCGGGCCGGGCCGAGGCCGAGCAGGACCCGACGGCGACCCTCGAGGCCATCGGGTGGCTCGCCTCCCTGTCCGGCCTGCCCGTCCTCGTCAAGGGCGTCCTGCGGGGCGACGACGCGCTCGCATGCCTGGACGCGGGCGCCTCCGGCGTCGTCGTCTCCAACCACGGCGGACGCCAGCTCGACCGTGCCGTGCCCACCGCCGTCGCCCTCGCGGAGGTCGTCGACGCCGTGAGCGGTCGCCCGGGCCCGCGCGCGGCGGTCGTCGCGGACGGCGGCCTGCGCTCGGG
>JAEZAR010000205.1 GCA_023430425.1 Actinomycetes bacterium
GCCCGGACGGACTCCGGCGTGGCGGCCCGCGACGCGTCCACGACGACCACGCCGTCGGGCCGCTGCGTGACGACCCAGGCCTCGCGGACGGCGGCGCGGAAGGCGTCGCGGTCGTTGTACCGGTGGAAGACGCCGGCGACCTCCTGCGTCGGCTCGTGACCCTTGCCGGTCACGATCACCGTGTCGCCCTCGGCGGCGGCCTCGGCGCCCACGCGCACCGCCTCCGAGCGCGGGGCGACCTCGACGACGTCGCGCAGGTCCGGCCGGACGCGGCGGATCCCCTCCAGGATCGAGGCGCGGATGGCGGCCGGGTCCTCCGAGCGTGGGTTCTCGTCGGTGACGACGACGACGTCGGCCAGCCGAGCGGCGATCTCCCCCATGATCGGCCGCTTGCCCTGGTCGCGGTCGCCGTCGGAGCCGAGCACGATGACGAGCCGGCCGGGGGTGATCGGACGGACCGCCTCGAGGGCGAGGGTGAGCGCGTCCGGGGTGTGCGCGTAGTCCACCAGGCACAGCGCCTGGCCCGGTCCGCGCTCGACCACCCGCTCCATCCGCCCGGGGATGGCGTGCGCGCCGGCGACGCCCTCCACGGCCTTCGCCAGGGGCACGCCCGCCCGGTGGGCGACCACGACGGCGACCGCGGCGTTGGAGACGTTGACCAGCCCCGGCAGCGGGCTCGCCGCGGCGACCGCCTCGCCGTCGGGACCCTCGAGGGTGAAGGTCGAGCCGACCCCGTCCAGCCCGATCGTGGCCTCCGCCACGCGCCAGTCGGCGTCCGCCAGCCCGGCGGCGTCGGGGCGCGTCGCGACCGTGTCGACCGGCAGGTCGCCGCGGGCGGCCAGCTCACCCGCCAGCCGGACGCCCCACTCGTCGTCGACGCACACGACGGCGCGCCGGGCCCGTCCGGGGGCGAACAGGCGCGCCTTGTCGCGGAAGTACCCCGCCATGTCGCCGTGGAAGTCGAGGTGGTCCCGCTGGAGGTTGGTGAACGCGGCGACCTCGAACCGTGTCCCCCCCACCCGGTCCAGGGCGAGCGCGTGCGAGGAGACCTCCATCGCGCAGGCCGTCGCGCCCCGCTCGCGCATGAGGGCGAACAGGCCGTGCAGCACGGGCGCCTCGACGGTGGTCCGGGGGCTCTCGATCGCCTCGTCGCCCACCCGCAGCTCCACGGTGCCGACCACGCCCGTCAGCGGGTGCACGCGCTCGAGCGCGGCGGCCACGAAGTAGCAGGTCGTCGTCTTGCCGTTGGTGCCCGTGACGCCGACCAGGACGAGGTCCCCCCCGGGGTCGCCGTAGAGCCAGGCGGAGATCTCCCCGAGCCGCGCACGCGGCTCCGGCGTCGTGAGGACCGGGACGCCCAGCGGCTCCGCCCCGGCCAGGCGCTCGGCTCCGCCCGGGTCCGTGAGGACGGCCACCGCGCCGGCCGCGACGGCGTCGGGCGCCCACTGCGCCCCGTGGGCGCGCAGCCCGGGCAGGGCGACGAAGAGGTCCCCGGGCTGGACGTCGGCGGAGCCGACCGCGATCCCCGTCACCGTCACCCGGCCCGGGTCGCCGGCCAGCTCGAAGGCCTCGGCCAGGAGGGACAGGTGACGCCGGGGGCGGCTCGCCGGGCGCATGCGGCCCTGGGGGGACGTCACGGCCTCGAATGTACAGTCCGACCGCCCGCCCGCCGGGCGCCTCACGGGTGGGTGGACGGGAAGAGCTCGGGCACGGTCCCCGACGGCGGGATGGCCAGGTGCTGGAGACCGAACGCCGTCACCTCGCGGAACAGGGGCGCGGCGACCGCGCCGCCGTAGATCGAGCTCTTCGGGTCGTAGAGCACCACGTTCACGACGATCCGCGGGTCGTCGGCGGGTGCGATGCCGATGAACGAGGCGACGGTCCGCACGACGCCGCCGCCCTCGAACGCCTGCGCGGTGCCCGTCTTGCCGGCGATGCGGTAGCCGGGGATCCCCGCGTTGCCGCCGGTGCCGTCGGCGACGGCGCTCTCGAGCATGCGCACCACGGTGTCCGCCGTCTCCGCGCTGACGACCTGCGTCGGCTCCGCGAGCTCGACCGGCTGCATCACCCCGTCGGCGTCCTCGACGGCGGCGACCACGTGGGGCTGGACCCGGACCCCGTGGTTGGCCAGCGTCGCGAACACCTGGGTGTTCTGCACGGTCGTCGCGCCGACCGCCTGGCCGAAGAGCACCGCATACGGCGAGCGGCCGTCGTGGTCCCAGCCGGCGACGTCGTCGACGAGGAGCCCGCCGGTCTCGCCCGGGAGCCCGATCCCGGTCCGCGAGCCGAACCCGAACTTGTGCAGGTAGTCGAGGCGCACCTGGGGCGGCAGGTTCTGGCCGACCATCACCGTGCCCGTGTTGGAGGACTCGGCGAGGATGCCCGTCAGGGTCAGCGGCAGGTCGGCGTGCGGGTGGGAGTCGCGGAACACCTCGCCGTTGGGCGTCGCGTACTGGTAGGGGACCACGAACTGGCTGGTCGGCGTGGCGAGGCCGGTCTCCAGGATCGCGGCCATCGTGATCGCCTTCGCCGTGGACCCCGGCTCGTAGGTGTAGGAGACGGCCCGGCTCGGCTCGGCGTGGGCGGGGTCGTTGGGGTCGACCGCGCCGGAGTCGGCGAGCACGAGGACCTCACCCGTGCGCACGTCGACCACCTCGACGGCGCCCCACGCCGCGCCGGTCGCGGCGACCTGGGCGTCCAGGAGCTGCTGCACCCGGTACTGGTAGTCGCGGTCCACGGTCAGCCGCACGTCCCGGCCGGGGACGGCCGCGACGTACTCCTCGGCGCCGGTGGGGATCCGCTGGCCGTCCTCGCCGCGCTCGTACGTGTCGCTGCCGGCCGTGCCGGCCAGCACGTCCTCGAACACCTGCTCCAGGCCGGCGAGGCCGTACCCGTCGGTGCCGACGAAGCCGAGCAGGTTGCCGGCCGTCGCGCCGTTCGGGTAGCTGCGCTGCGAGACGCGCTCCCCCGAGATGCCGAGGATGCCCAGGTCCATGACCTGCTCGTAGACCTCGGGCGCGACGCCCTTGGCGACGTACCGGAACCGCTCCTCGCCGATGAGGCTGGGCCCCAGCTCGGCCGCCGAGACGCCCAGGAGGGGCGCGAGCAGCTCGGCCGCGTCGGCCGCGCTCTCCCCGTTCTTCTTCCACGCCGCGAGCTGCACCTGGTTCACGGCGATGTTCCAGCGCTCCACGGAGGTGGCCAGCACGACGCCGTTGCGGTCCAGGATCTCCCCGCGCTCCGCGGGCACCTCGACGGTGACGGTCCGCCCCGCCAGGGCCTCGGCCGCGAGCGAAGGGCCGGCGAGCGCCTGCACGTACACGAGGCGGGCGGCGCACCCCAGGAGCAGGAGCAGGACGACGACGGAGAGGACGGACGAGCGCCGCACGCGCAGCGCGCCGCGGGTGCGCGTGCGCACGCGCAGGCGCGGCGCAGCCGGCCGGGCGGCCGTCCGG
>JAEZAR010000231.1 GCA_023430425.1 Actinomycetes bacterium
GATCGAACAGGCCCAGGACGATGATGGTTATCTGAACACCTACTTTTCGGTGGACCGGGTGGGTGAGCGCTGGTCGAACCTGCGGGACCTGCACGAACTCTATTGCGCGGGGCATTTCATTCAGGCGGCGATTGCGCTGCACCGGGCGACTGGTGACGAGCGGCTGATGACAGTGGCCACCCGGTTGGCTGACCTGATCTGCGACACATTTGGCCCGGCCGATGAGGGCAAGCTGGAGCAGACCGACGGCCATGAAGAGATCGAAATGGCGTTGATCGAGCTGTACCGGGAGACCGGGGTGAGCCGGTACCTGGACCAGGCGCGCTTCTTCCTCGATGTGCGGGGCAGAGGAACTATTGGCGCGTCGGCGTACCACCAGGATGCGACACCAATTCGCGACCAGAGCGAGATGGTGGGGCACGCGGTGCGGGCGGTCTATCTCAATGCAGGAGCGGCCGACCTGCTGCTGGAAGAGGAAGATGCCGCCCTTCGCCAGGCGCTCGACCGGATGTGGACCAACATGACCACGCGGCGGAGCTATGTCTCGGGAGGCATCGGCTCGCGATGGGAAGGTGAAGCGTTCGGCAAGGACTTCGAACTGCCCAACGCCCGGGCCTACGCCGAATCCTGTGCCGCGATTGGCGCGATCATGTGGGCGTGGCGGATGCTGGCGTTGCGGGCGGAGGATGACACGCGGTATGCCGACTGGATCGAGCACTCGCTCTACAACGCGATGCTGCCCGGGCTCTCACTGGATGGACAGGCGTACTTTTACCAGAACCTCCTGGCAGATGATGGCACCCATCGCCGACAGGCCTGGTTCGGGTGCGCGTGCTGTCCTCCGAACATCGCACGGGTGATGTCGCAACTGCCGGGCTACGTCTACACGGTGACGACTCGACGGTTCCCGGAGTCGGATGGCCAGCACGAGAGTATCTGGGTGCATTTGCTGGCGAACAGCGACGCAACGATTCCGCTGGCGGGAGGCGCCAGCGTTGGCATTCGCCAGACCACCCGCTATCCGTGGGATGGCGAGGTGGCGATCGAAATCACCGATCTCGTGGAGACAGGCGACTTCACGCTGCAGGTGCGGATTCCTGGCTGGTGCCAGGGGGCGTCGGTGGCGATCAACGGCGAGGCGTTGCCGCCCAGCGAGGCTGCATCCGGGCAATACGCGACGATTCGGCGCGTGTGGCGGGTGGGGGACGTGGTGACGCTGGCGCTGCCGATGCCACCGGAGCGGATCGTGGCGCATCCATGGGTGTGGGAGGATACGGGCCGGGTTGCGTTGCGGCGAGGTCCGCTGCTGTATTGCGTGGAGGCGGCCGACCATCCGGTGGGCGATGTGCGGGACCTGGTGCTGGCCGATGACACACCGATCATTGCGGCCTGGCGACCGGACCTGCTGCCCGGTGGGGTGGAAGTGCTGACAGCAGATGCCGAACTCGAATCTCCGGCGCCGGCGTGGAGTGGTTCGCTGTACCGCACGGTGGATGCGGTCGAACGGGATCGGGCCGGACGGTCGGAGACGACGCTGACGGCCATTCCGTACTTCGCGTGGGCGAGCCGGGGGGCGGGCCCGATGACCGTGTGGCTGCGGCGCGAGTAGCCGGGATATTGAGCATGGCCGTTGGCCTGGGAGCTTGTTCCGTTGAACAAGCTCCCAGGCCGCGCGTTCACCCTACCAGACAATTGCTCCGACGGTGGTCGCTGCATTTCGCAGGGCCTCGTCGTCGATCCCCGAGTTGAGCTTGGTCTTGATACGTTCCAGCGCTTGAAGTTCGTCATCATCCAGTGCGATGACCTGGGCCTGAAGTGTCTCGTTCAGGACTTCAACCTGAAGACCGGCTTTCTGAACTCGCCGTAGTTGTTGGGGAGTTACGCTGGATTGTTCCTTGTCTTTCATGTTATTTCCTTCAAGATCTGGAAAAGCGTCGGCCTAGTGGCCCTCCTGCTTCCGTGCGAGATTACCGAACGCCTGTCTCGTGCCAAGGCATCACCACCTTTCCTGCCGCTTTTGTCAAAACCAAATCCTTGTCCGTGTGCGAAGCAACGTAGGGAAGAACTTACGCATGACTTTGAATACCAGTATTGGCTGGTTCGCTGGAATGAGCCGCGCATTTCGTATACATCTCGTCCATGACGTCAATGATTGTACTCATCGTGTGAAGTCCGCTCATTGCCATCATCTTCTCGTGAGATAGTTCCAAAGGCAGGCTGTCAATCAGGTCGTAGAGATCTTGTTTGTGTTGGATGTCCAGTCGTTCATGGCGCGATATTGCTCGGAAGCCCTCGCGGGGATAACTGGTGCGATCCTGCAGGTGCTTAGCGAAACCTGTTGGTGGGTGATACCCCTCGATTGCGGCCATGTGACCCAACAGAGAGACAGGGTGGTAATGGAACAGCCAGTAGTATTGAGCGCCAACCAAATTAGCCACGCTTGACGGAGGTATCTGGCGCAGAGGCTGCTGGGCATCGAAGCCAATGGCCGCCAGATCTTCCAGTAGCCAGGAATCGTGTCCCAGCTCTTCCTTTGCGTGGTGCGTCAGGTAAGGCACCATCCCGGCGGCCACATCGTCAGCACTGCTGAGTTCCTGTGCCTCCTTTGCTGCGGCTTCGATGAGGGGCACGGCTGACCGAACAATCATGTGCATTTTGCCGAGGTAGATTGGGTAAAGGTCGCGAACATGTGGACTGTGCCAGAA
>JAEZAR010000264.1 GCA_023430425.1 Actinomycetes bacterium
GCGCCGGGGTGTCGCCCGGCGCCGGGGTGTCCGCACCCGGCGCCGGGGGGTCGTCGGAGGACACGGGGGACTCGTCCGGGTCGCCGGTGCCGGGCGCGCCGGCCCCCGGGTCGGTGCCGTCGTCGCGCAGGCTCTGGCACCCCGTCAGGGCGAGCGCGGCGACCAGGGCCAGGGTGACGCCGGCTCGGCGGCGCCGTCGGTGGGGCTGCATGGGGTCTCCCTCCTCCACCCCTCTTGTGTCGCGAGGCCCGCGGTTCCGTCACACCCGTCCCCGGCGCCCGGACCACATGACGGAAACGCCGCCGGGCGCGCTCGCGGCGCCGACTATCCTGCAGGCGACACTCGGGCGCCGTCGTCGACGGGAGCGCCTGCCGCAACCCCGGGCCCGGAGCGGCCCGTCACCACCCGGAGCGCGTCGTGGGCGTGATCGTGCAGAAGTACGGGGGCTCGTCCGTCGCGGACGCCGCCGGCATCAAGCGCGTCGCGAAGCGGATCGCCGAGAGCAAGCGCGCGGGCAACGACGTGGTGGTCGTGGTCTCCGCGATGGGCGACACCACCGACGAGCTCATCGACCTCGCCAACGAGATCACGCCGATCCCCCCGGCGCGGGAGATGGACATCCTGCTCACCGCGGGCGAGCGGATCTCCATGAGCCTGCTCGCGATGGCGATCGCGAACCTCGGCGTGGGCGCGCAGTCCTTCACCGGTCAGCAGGCGGGCGTCCTCACCGACGAGGTGCACGGTCGCGCGCGCATCGTCGACGTGCGCGCGGACCGCATCACGAAGGCGCTCGCCGACGGGAACGTCGCGATCGTCGCCGGGTTCCAGGGCGTGAACCCGGACACCAACGACGTCACGACGCTCGGCCGCGGCGGTTCCGACACCACGGCCGTGGCGCTCGCGGCGGCGCTCGGGGCCGAGGTGTGCGAGATCTACACGGACGTCGACGGCGTGTTCTCGGCCGACCCGCGCATCGTGCCGAGGGCACGCAAGCTCGACCGCGTCACCTACGAGGAGATGCTGGACCTCGCGGCGAGCGGCGCGAAGGTCCTCATGCTCCGCTGCGTCGAGTTCGCCCGGCGCTACCGCGTGCCGATCCACGTGCGCTCGTCGTTCTCGGGCCGCGAGGGCACGCTCGTCATCGACCCTGCCGAGGGAGACCAGATGGAACAGCCGATCATCTCCGGCGTCGCGCACGACCCGAGCGAGGCGAAGGTGACGGTCGTCGGCGTGCCCGACGTCCCCGGCACGGCCGCCTCCGTGTTCGAGGTCGTGGCGGCAGCGGACGTCAACGTCGACATGATCGTCCAGAACGTGTCGGCGGCGCAGACCGGGCTCACCGACATCTCGTTCACCCTGCCCGCCACGGACGGTGCCAAGGCCACCGCGGCCCTGGCGGCGGCGCAGGAGCGCCTCGGCTTCGAGTCGCTGCAGTACGACGACACGATCGGCAAGCTGTCGCTCATCGGCGCCGGCATGAAGAGCCACCCCGGCGTCTCCGCCAAGCTCTTCGGGGCGCTGCGCGACGCCGGCATCAACATCGAGATGATCTCCACCTCCGAGATCCGCGTCTCGGTGGTCACGCGGGCCGACCAGCTGGACGACGCGGTCCGCGCCGTGCACACGGCGTTCGGCCTCGACGCCGACGAGCAGGAGGCCGTGGTGTACGGCGGGACGGGGCGCTGAGGGATGGGCGGCAGCACGGGC
This sequence comes from Actinomycetes bacterium, assembly GCA_023430425.1. The sequence continues at coordinate 1,708 of JAEZAR010000264.1, forward strand.
AGCAACGGACTCAGCGTCGCCGTCGTCGGCGCGACCGGGCAGGTCGGCGGCGTCATGCGCCGCATGCTCGACGAGCGGGACTTCCCGGTGGGCCAGGTCAGGTACTTCGCGTCCGAGCGCTCCGCGGGCACGACCCTGCCGTGGCGCGGTCGCGACGTCGTGGTGGAGGACGTCGCCACGGCGGACCTCGCCGGCATCGACGTCGCTCTCTTCTCGGCGGGCGCGAGCACGTCGCGCGCGCAGGCGCCCCGGTTCGCCGCGGCGGGGGCCGTCGTCATCGACAACTCCTCCGCGTGGCGGCGCGACCCGCAGGTCCCGCTCGTCGTGGCCGAGGTCAACGGCGCCGAGGTCGCCGACCCGCCGCTCGGGATCATCGCGAACCCCAACTGCACGACGATGGCCGCGATGCCGGTGCTCAAGCCGCTGCACGACGCCGCAGGCCTGCGCCGGCTCGTCGTGTCCACCTACCAGGCCGTGTCGGGCAGCGGGCTCGCCGGCGTGGCCGAGCTCGAGACGCAGGTGCGGGCCGCGGTCGAGCAGGACGTCGCCGCGCTCGCGCACGACGGCCGCGCGGTGACGTTCCCCGAGCCGGTGAAGTACGTCCGCCCGATCGCGTTCGACGTCGTGCCGCTCACCGGCTCGATCGTCGACGACGGCAGCGGGGAGACCGACGAGGAGCAGAAGCTCCGCCACGAGTCGCGCAAGATCCTCGGCATCCCGGACCTGCTGGTGTCGGGCACGTGCGTGCGCGTGCCGGTGTTCTCCGGACACTCGTTGTCGATCAACGCCGAGTTCGCCTCGCCGCTGTCGCCCGAGAAGGCCGTCGAGCTGCTGCGCGCGGCGCCGGGCGTGGCCCTGACCGACGTCCCGACGCCGCTCGAGGCCGCGGGCGCGGACCCGAGCTTCGTCGGTCGCGTCCGCGCGGACCAGAGCGTGCCCGACGGCCGTGGCCTGGTGCTGTTCGTCAGCAACGACAACCTGCGCAAGGGCGCGGCGCTCAACGCGGTCCAGATCGCCGAGCTCGTGGCGGCGCGCCTCTCCTGACGACTGCCTCGTCAGCCCCGTGACGAGGGGTGTGTTGACGCGCGCCGACCTCTATGGTTCATTGGTCGAGTAATGAACCATAGAGGGAGGTGCGGCGTGGCGTTCGACGGCCGGGAGCCGATCTTCCTGCAGATCGCCGACCAGATCCGCACCCAGGTCCTCAGCGGTGCGCTCGGGGAGGAGGAGCAGGTCATGTCGACCACCCAGTACGCCACCGCGTACCGCATCAACCCGGCCACGGCCGCCAAGGCGTTCGCCGAGCTCGTCGGCGAGGGCACGCTGTACAAGCGGCGCGGCGTCGGGATGTTCGTGGCGCCGGGCGCCCGCGACCGGCTGCTGGCCGAGCGGCGCGAGCGTTTCTTCGCCGACGTGGTGGACCCCGTCGCCCGGCAGGCCCACCTGCTCGGCGTGCCGCTGGAGGACGTCGTCGCCCGGCTGCGCACCCACGTGGTCGCGCCCGAGGCCGGAGCGGACCGATGAACCCGCCTGGTGTCCAGGTCCGCGACCTGGTCGTGCGGTACGGCAGCACGACGGCGCTCGACGGCGTCTCGCTCGACGTCGCGCCCGGCTCGATCACGGCGCTGATCGGCCGGAACGGCTCCGGCAAGACCAGCCTGCTCTCCGTGCTCGCGGCGTTCCGGCCCGCCGACGCGGGCACGGTGCGCATCGGTGGCGCGGAGCCCTGGGAGAACGCTGCGGTCGTCGGCGACGTCTGCCTGGTGCGCGAGAGCGGCGACCTGCTGCGCGAGCTGCGCGTGCGCGACACCCTGCGCTACGTCGCCGACAACCGGGAGCACTTCTCCGCGGAGCTGGCCGGCCGGCTGCTCGACACCTTCGAGATCCCGCTGCGCCGCAAGGTGAGCCAGCTCTCCCGCGGCAAGCGCTCCGCCGTCGGGGTCGTCGTCGGCCTCGCCACCCGCGCGCCGCTGACGCTGCTCGACGAGGTGCACCTCGGCATGGACGCGCCGTCCCGCTACGCGTTCTACGACGCGCTACTGGCCGACTACGTCGAGCACCCGCGCACGATCGTCCTGTCCAGCCACCTCGTCGACGAGGTCCAGCGCCTCGTCGAGCACGTGGTCGTGCTGCACCGGGGGCGGGTGCTGGTCGCCGACGAGGCGGAGAACCTCCGCGCGCGCGGCACCACGGTCACGGGCCCGGGCGAGGCGGTGGCCACCTTCGTGCAGGGGCGCACCGTGCTCGGGCGCACCTCCCTCGGCCCGACGACGCAGGTGACGCTCTACGGCGCGCTCACCGAGCCCGACCTGGCTGAGGCGGCCCGGCTGGGCCTCGACCTCGGCCCGGTCGACCTGCAGGACCTCTTCGTCCACCTGACCGGACCCGACGGGCCCGCCGTCCCCGCCGCGGAGGTGACTCGATGACGACGACCGAGCTCCTGGCGGGCGCCCGGAGCGCGGGCCGGGTCGGCGCCACGGTCCGGACGGTCCGGACGCTGACGCGGTTCCTGCTGCTCCAGGCGTCGTGGTACCTGGCGATCGTGCTCGTGCTCGCCGTCGCCGCGATCGCCGTCATGATCGCCCTCGTGGACGAGCCGAGCGTCTCGGTCGTGCAGTTCGGCCGCCAGTCCGCCGTCTGGTACCCGTTCGCGATCGCCGCGACGCTGCACGCCGCGTTCCTGCCCGCGCATGTCGCCGTGGGCATGACGCGGGCGTCGTTCGTCCGCGGTGCCCTGCTCGCCGCCCTCGTCATGGCGGTGCTCTACTCGGCAGTGTTCACCGGGGCCATGGCGCTCGAGGCCGCGGTGTACGACGCCGCCGGCTGGCAGCACCGCATCACCGACGGCGCGTGGTTCACCCGGGATCCGGGCGACCTCGGCGCCGTGGCGATCGCCCAGCTCGTGAGCGTCATGGCTGCTCACTGCGGCGGCTACCTCGTCGCGGCGACGTACCACCGCGTGGGTGGCTGGTGGGGCACGGCCCTCCTGCCGCTGACCGCCGGCCCCGTCCTCGGCGTCGTCGGTCTGCTGAGCCAGTGGGTGGACGCCGACCTGATCGCCCCGGGGCTGCGCCTGGCCCTGGCCGTCCTCGCGACGGCCGCGCTCGCGGCCGCGTTCGCCGCCCTCGCCCGGCGTTTCGCGATGAAGCCCACCGGCGGCTGACGACCGCACCCTCGTCCCACCGGACCGGACCAGAGGAGGTCCCCGTGCCAGCACCAGCGTCCCCCGCCGGCTCCCTGCCCGTCATCGAGGTCGCCGGCCTGCGCAAGACCTACGGCCCGAAGGTCGCCGTCGACGACGTCTCGTTCTCCGTCGGCCGGGGCGAGATCGTCGGGATCCTCGGCCCGAACGGCGCCGGCAAGACCACGACCGTCGAGTGCGTCGCGGGCCTCCGCGTGCCCGACGCCGGCGCCGTCCGAGTCCTCGGGCTCGACCCCCAGCGCGACGGCGCCGAGCTGCGCGAGCGGCTCGCCCTCCAGCTCCAGGAGAGCGAGATGCCCGCGAAGATCACCGTCCGCGAGGCCCTGGACCTGTACGCCTCGTTCTACGCCGACCCCGCCGACCCCGCCGAGCTCATCCGCGACCTCGGACTCGCCGACCGCGCCGGCGCGCAGTTCCGCCGGCTCTCCGGCGGCCAGAAGCAGCGCCTGTCGGTGGCGCTGGCCCTCGTGGGCAACCCCGAGGTCGCGATCCTCGACGAGCTCACGACGGGGCTGGACCCGCAGGCCCGACGCGAGACGTGGGGGGTGGTCGAGCGCATCCGCGAGCGCGGGGTGACGATCCTCCTGGTCACCCACTTCATGGAGGAGGCCGAGCGCCTCGCGGACCGGGTGCTCCTCATCGACGCCGGGCGCGTGGTCGCCGAGGGCACACCGGCCCAGCTCGCCGCGCGCACCACCTCCCAGACCGTCCGCTTCAGCACCGCCGACCCGTTGCCCGCGGGCCTGCTGGAGGCCCTGCCGGGCGTCGCCTCGGTGCTCGCCGAGGGCACCGACTACGAGGTCCGGGGGGCGGACGTGGCGGTCGACGTCGTGCTCGCCGTCACGGGCCTCGGCATCCGTCCGCAGCACCTGCGCGTGGAGCAGGGCTCGCTCGAGGAGGCGTTCGTGTCCATCGTCGCCGGCGGCCCCGCCGCGAAGGAGGTGTGAGATGACCACCACGACCACGAGCCGGCCGCATCGCGCCGGCGGGCCCGCCCGCAGCCCCCGCGTGCTGGCGGCCGTCACGGCGGCGGAGGCGCGCCTGTACCTGCGCGAGCCGGCGTCGGTGTTCTTCGGGCTGTTCTTCCCTGCCGTCCTGCTGCTCGCGCTCGGCCTCCTGATGCCCTGGGCGGACGAGCCGTTCAGCACGGAGGACCCCGCGCTGGCGCGGATCACCGCGATCACCGGCTACACGCCGATCGTCCTGGCGCTCGCCATCGGGACCGTCGCGTACACGACGTTCCCGCCGACGATGGGCACCTACCGCGAGAAGGGCGTGCTGCGCCGACTCTCCACGACGCCGCTGCCGCCCTCGCGCCTCATCGCGGCCCAGCTGCTCGTGAACCTCGGGATGCTGGTCGTCGCCTCGGGCCTGGCGGTCGCGGGCGGCGCGGCCGTGCTCGGCGTGACGATGCCGGCCGACCCGCTGCTGACCCTGGGCGTCTTCGTGGTGGCCGCGGCGGCGAACATGTCGGTGGGCGCGCTCATCGCCGCCGTCGCCCCGAACCAGGGCGCGGCCACGGGTGCGGGGATGCTCGCGTACATGACGTCGCTGTTCTTCGCGGGGGTCTGGTTCCCGCTGCCGCTGATGCCCGACGTCGTCCAGACGATCAGCCGGTTCACGCCGCTGGGGGCGACGTCGCAGGCGCTCGCCGCCGGCTGGTACGAGGGTCGGTTCCCCGGGGTCGAGCTGCTGGTGCTGACCGCGTGGACGGTGGTGATGGTGCCCCTGGCCGCCCGGCTGTTCCGGTGGACGTGAGCGCCGGGCGCCGCGTGCGTCAGCGCGCGAACCAGGGCGTGGGCGTGCCGCCCGCGCGGACGGCGTCGCGGTAGGCCAGCGCGTACCGCAGGCGCTCGCTGCCGCCGTCGGAGAGCGGGTGCGGTACCTCGTCCAGCGGCACCCAGCGCACCGCGTGCGACTCCTCGTCCGCCACGCGGGCGTCGTCCCCGGTGCCGCCAGCCGGGCGGCACCAGAAGGCGAGGACGAGGTACTGGGCGCGGTCGCCGTTCGCGTGGGTGATCACCTCGCCGGCGATCGCCGAGGTGAGCGCGACGACCTCGACCTCGACGGCCGTCTCCTCGGCCACCTCCCGAGCGAGCCCGACGGCGGGCTGCTCGCCGGGGTCGAGGATGCCGCCCGGCAACCCCCAGCGGCCGTTGTCCACGCGATGGTTGAGCAGCACGCGGTCGTGGTCGTCGAGGACCACGGCGGAGACCGCGGACAGCCACAGGACGTCGTGGCCCACGGCGGCGCGCAGCCGCCGGACGAACTCGGGGACGGGCACCCGGGCACCCTAGCCCGACGCCGCCCCGCGCACCGGCCCGCTCCTCAGGCGGCGGGGTCGCCGAGCTCGGCGACGAGCTCGTCGTAGATCGGCGAGCCGATGCCTGCGGCCGGGCCGCGCGCACC
>JAEZAR010000387.1 GCA_023430425.1 Actinomycetes bacterium
CGCCCACGCGGCGACGTCGTCGGGCAGCGCGGGCCCGTGGGGCCCGACGTCGGCCTCCGGCGCGAGGAGCGACACGACGTCCGGTGCCGCGACCCGACCGCCGCCCCGGGCGAGGAAGCGCCCGGCGACCCAGGCCCGGGCGACGTGCTCGTCGCCGCGGGTGAAGACCTGCTCGACGTACACCATGCGGGGGTCCCAGCCGAGCAGCCGGCTGGTGATGGCGAACCGGTCCCACAGCCGCAGCGACCGGCGGTAGGAGATGGTCGACGACGCCAGCACGGGGTACCACCCGCGGGCACGCAGGGCCGGGAAGCCGCCCAGGTCGGCGATGAGGTTGGTCCGCCCGATGTCCATCATCTGCAGGTACACGCCGTTGTTGACGTGGCGGTAGACGTCCAGGTCGCCCGGGTGCACGCGCAGCGTCGTGACCGACGGGTCGAACAGGCCGTGGCCCGGGATCGGCGCGCGCGGGCGGGTCATCGCCCGTGCGAGGTGGAGCTGGCGGCTCACGGGGTGACCGCCACGTAGTGCTCGACCACCGGGAACGGGTCGTAGTGGTGGTGCAGCAGCGCACGCCACTCGGTGTAGGCGGGGGAGCCGCGGAAGCCCTCCGTGTGGGCCGCGAGGCTGTCCCAGCCGACGAGGAGCAGGTAGGCGTCGTCGCGCTCGAGGCACCGGGCGAGGTGCAGGCCCCGGAAGCCCGGGGACGCCTCGATCAGCGGCCGGGCGCGGGCGAAGGCGGCCTCGAAGTCGGCGGCGCGGGCGGCGGCGACCGGGAGCAGGACGTGCTCCAGCACCGGGGCGTCGATCACCGGGGCAGGATGCCACAGAGCCCCGCGGCCGGGTCAGACGGGCGGGGCCGGGTCGTACTGGATCTGGCGCCGGACCTCGCGGGCGGCGTCGGCGGACTCCAGCCGCGCCACGAGGTGCAAGGCCATGTCGATGCCTGCCGACACGCCCGCGGACGTGATCACGTCGCCGTCGTCGACGAACCGCGCCTCGGTGTCGACGAGCACGCTCGGGTCGAGGCGGGCGAGCTCGTCGACGGCCTGCCAGTGCGTGGTCGCCGGCCGACCCGCAAGCAGCCCCGCCGCCGCGTACACGAGCGCGCCCGTGCAGACGCTCGTCATGAGGGGCGTCGTCGTGCGCATCCGGCGCACCCAGGCGAGGTGGTCGTGGTCGGCGGCCAGGCGCCGGGTGCCCCAGCCCCCCGGGTGCACGAGCACGTGCAGCGGCCCGACGGAGTCGGCGCCGCGGTCGGGCACCAGTCCCAGGCCCTTCGCGCACCGGACCGGCGCGCCGTCGGCGGAGAAGGTCAGCACCTCCGGGCGCAACGGGGACAGTCGTGCCCAGGCGGCGAGCACGTCGTACGGGCCGACGACGTCCAGCTCCTCGGCGTCGTCGAACACGAAGACGCCCACCTGCAGCGGTCTGTCCGTCACGGGTCCAGGGTGCCCGACGGCGGCCCGCCCCGGGAGCCCCCTCCGTGCGGCTCAGGCGCCGGGCAGCGCCAGCATCTGGTCGAGCGCCACGCGGGCCCAGTGCGCGTCGTCGGCGTCGACCACGATGCGGTTCGGCACGCGGCCGGCGACGAGCGACTCGAGCGCCCAGACGAGGTGCGGCAGGTCGATGCGGTTCATCGTGGAGCAGAAGCACACGGTGGAGTCGAGGTAGTGCACCTGCTTGTCCGGGTGCTGCGCCGCGAGGCGGCGGACGAGGTTGAGCTCGGTGCCGATCGCCCAGGCGGAGCCCGCGGGTGCGGCGTCGAGGGCCTTGACGATGTACTCGGTCGAGCCGACCATGTCGGCCGCGAGCACCACCTCGTGCCGGCACTCGGGGTGGACCAGGACCGTCACGCCGGGCACGCGGTCGCGGACGTCGGCGACGTTCTGGGCGGAGAAGCGCCCGTGCACCGAGCAGTGGCCGCGCCACAGGATCATGCGCGCGGCGGCCAGCTCCTCCGGGCTGATCCCGCCGTCCGGCTTGCGCGGGTCGAAGACGACGCACTGCTCGAGGGGGAGGCCGAGCTGCAGCACGGCCGTGTTGCGGCCCAGGTGCTGGTCCGGCAGGAACAGCACCTTGCCGTCGCCGTCCAGGCCGCCGACCTTCTCGAACGCCCACCGGAGCGCGACCTGGGCGTTCGAGGACGTGCACACGGTGCCGCCGTGCCGGCCGGTGAAGGCCTTGATCGCGGCGGAGGAGTTCATGTAGGTCACGGGCACGGTGCGCTCGGCGACCCCGGCGTCGGCGAGCACCTCCCACGCCTCCTCGACCTGGTCGATCGCCGCCATGTCCGCCATCGAGCAGCCCGCCGCGAGGTCGGGGAGGACGACCTGCTGGGCGTCGGACGTGAGGATGTCCGCGGACTCGGCCATGAAGTGGACGCCGCAGAACACGATGAACTCGGCCTCCGGGCGGGCCGCGGCCTCGCGCGCCAGCTTGAAGGAGTCGCCCGTCACGTCGGCGAACCGGATGACCTCGTCGCGCTGGTAGTGGTGGCCGAGGACGAAGACGCGGTCCCCGAGCGCGGCCTTGGCGGCCCGGGCGCGCTCGGCCAGCGCGGGGTCGCTGGGGGCGGGGAGGTCGCCGGGGCACTCGACGCCGCGCTCGGAGGCGAGGTCGTCCGCCCGTCCGAGCAGGAGCAGGGCCGAGGGCGCGGGCTCGGCGAACCCGGTGGTACCGGTCACCGACACATCCTCCCACGGGGTCCGAGGCCCGGCCGCAGCCGTCCGCGGACGCCGGGCGCGGTCCGGGTGGGCGAGGATGGCCCCCGTGCGCGTCCTCGTCGCCCCCGACACCTTCGGCACCCTGAGCGCGGTGCAGGCCGCCGAGGCGCTGGCGGCCGGGTGGTCCCGCGGCGCCCCGCACGACGTCGTGGAGACCCTGCCGCTCGCCGACGGCGGGCCGGGGTTCGTCCAGGTGCTGCACGCC
>JAEZAR010000006.1 GCA_023430425.1 Actinomycetes bacterium
GCCTTGAGCGGCCCGCGCGGGCCCGAATACGTTCGGCGCCGTCAACATCCGGGGAGCCCGGTGGCGGCGGCGACGCCGGGTCGGGGCTCCCAGGGATCGCACGACGATCGGCCGCAAGGCGTCCGGGGCAGCCGGAGCCGGGGCCCGACGAAGGGTGACGAAGATGTCATTGCGCAAGTTCAAGACGGTGGCGGCGGTCGCCGGCGCCGCGATCCTGCTGTCCGGTGTGGCGGCGTGCTCCTCGGAGCGCGAGCCCGAGAGCACCGGCGGCGGCGGCGGGGGCGGCTCCGAGGAGGAGACCACCGCGCCGGAGGACATCCTGGTCGGCATCGCGATGCCCACCCGGAGCCTCGAGCGCTGGAACAAGGACGGCTCCCACCTCGAGGGCCTGCTCCAGGAGGCCGGCTACGAGACCGACCTGCAGTACGCGGACAACGAGGTCGACCAGCAGATCTCGCAGCTGCAGAACATGATCAACGCGGGCGCGGACATCCTCGTCGTCGCCTCGATCGACGGCACCGCCCTCGCCCCGATCCTGGCCACGGCCAAGGAGCAGGACATCACCGTCATCGCGTACGACCGCCTCATCAACGACACCCCCGACGTCGACTACTACGCGACGTTCGACAACTACCGGGTCGGCCAGATGCAGGGCGAGTTCATCCGCGACACGCTCGACCTCGACAACGTCGAGGGCCCGCTGAACCTGGAGCCGTTCGCCGGCTCGCCCGATGACAACAACGCCAAGTTCTTCTTCTCCGGCGCGTGGGACGTCCTGCTGCCCTACGTCGAGGACGGCACGCTGACCGTCCCGTCCGGCAAGTCGCCGGCGAGCAACGACGACTGGCAGAGCATCGGCATCCTCGGCTGGGGTTCGGAGGACGCCCAGGACGAGATGACCAACCGCCTCAACTCGTTCTACGCGGGCGGCACCGCCCTCGACGTCGTCCTGTCGCCGAACGACTCCCTCGCGCTGGGCATCGCCCAGGCCCTCGAGGGCGCCGGCTACGCCCCGGGCGACGACTACCCGGTGCTCACCGGCCAGGACGGCGACCAGGCGAACGTCATGAACATCATCGCCGGCAAGCAGTCGATGACTGTCTGGAAGGACACCCGCGTCCTGGCCGAGCGCGTCGCCAAGATGATCGACTCGATCGTCGCCGGCGAGGAGCCCGAGGTCAACGACACGGAGACCTACGACAACGGCGTGAAGGTCGTCCCGACGTACCTCGAGGAGCCGGTCGTCGTGACCGCGGACAACATCGAGGACACGCTGATCGAGTCCGGCTTCTACACGGCCGAGGACCTCGGTCTCTGACCGGTCCGTGACGTCCGGCCTGCCCGGTGGCGAGCGCCACCGGGCAGGCCGGTGCACCGTGGCCCCAGGGCCGACGGCCGAGCCCGGTACCGAGAGAACGCGAGTCGATCATGTCCGAACCCACTGAGCACCCGAGCGCTCACGAGGACGCCGCCGCGGCCGCACAGCCGGGCGGGACGATCCTCGAGATGCGCTCCATCACCAAGACGTTCCCCGGCGTCGTCGCACTCAAGGACGTGTCGCTCGACGTGCGACCGGGGGAGATCCACGCGATCTGCGGCGAGAACGGCGCCGGCAAGTCGACCCTCATGAAGGTCCTGTCGGGCGTCTACCCCCACGGGACCTACGACGGCGAGATCGTCTTCGAGGGCAGCCCCGTCGAGTTCCGCGGCATCCGCGACAGCGAGCACCACGGCATCGTCATCATCCACCAGGAGCTCGCGCTCTCCCCGTACCTGTCGATCGCGGAGAACATCTTCCTCGGCAACGAGCGCTCCACGCGCGGCGTGATCGACTGGGGCCGCACCAACGCCGAGGCGGCCCGGCTCCTGGCTGAGGTGGGCCTCGCCGAGAGCCCGGACACCAAGATCTACGACATCGGCGTCGGCAAGCAGCAGCTCGTCGAGATCGCCAAGGCGCTCGCGAAGAGCGTCAAGCTGCTCATCCTGGACGAGCCCACGGCCGCGCTCAACGACGAGGACAGCGCGAACCTGCTCACGCTCATCCAGTCCCTGCGCGAGCGCGGCATCACCTCGATCATCATCAGCCACAAGCTCAACGAGATCCTCCGGGTGGCGGACCGCACGACGATCCTGCGGGACGGCCAGACGATCACCACCTTCGACATGCGCGCCGAGCGCGTCACGGAGGAGGACCTCATCCGGGCGATGGTCGGCCGCTCGATGGACCACCGGTTCCCGGAGCGCACGCCGAACATCGGCGAGGAGGTGCTGCGGGTCGAGGACTGGACCGTGCACCACCCGATCCAGCAGGAGCGCAAGGTCGTCGACGGGGCGTCCCTGTACGTGCGGCGCGGCGAGGTCGTCGGCCTGGCCGGACTCATGGGCGCGGGGCGCACGGAGCTGGCGATGAGCGTCTTCGGGCGCACCTACGGCACCAACATCTCGGGCCGCGTGCTCAAGGACGGCAAGGACGTCACGCCGAGCAGCGTCGGCGACGCCATCCGCGCCGGCATCGCCTACGCGACCGAGGACCGCAAGCGGTACGGGCTCAACCTGCTCACCGACATCAAGCGCAACGTCGCCTCGGCTGCCCTCGGCAAGGTGAGCCGGTACGGCGTCGTCGACGGCGGCGCGGAGGCACGGGTGGCGGGTCGCTACCGCGAGGACCTCAACATCAAGGCGCCGAGCGTGGACGTGGTCACCGGCAACCTGTCCGGCGGCAACCAGCAGAAGGTCGTGCTCAGCAAGTGGATCTTCACGGACGCCGACGTCCTGATCCTCGACGAGCCGACGCGCGGCATCGACGTCGGGGCGAAGTACGAGATCTACACGATCATCAACAGCCTCGCGAGCGCAGGCAAGGCCGTGATCATGATCTCGTCCGAGCTCCCGGAGCTCCTCGGGATGTGCGACCGCATCTACGCGATCAGCGAGGGCCGGGTCACCGGCGAGGTCCCTCGGGACGAGGCCACCCAGGAGACCCTCATGCGCTACATGACCATGGCCAGTGACACAGGCGTCAGCAACGGACAGGAAGTGGACCGGTGACCACCCTCAAGGACACCTTCGGCGGCAACCTCCGCCAGTACGGCATCGTCGGCGCGCTCGGCGTCATCGTGCTGCTGTTCCAGGTGCTCACGGACGGCAAGCTGCTGCTCCCGAACAACGTGGCGAGCCTGATCCAGCAGAACGCCTACGTGATGATCCTGGCGATCGGCATGGTCATCGTCATCATCGCCGGCCACATCGACCTGTCCGTGGGCTCCGTCGTCGCGTTCGTCGGCGGCGTCACGGCGATCCTCATGAAGGACCAGGGCTGGCCCTGGTGGGCCGCGGTGCTCGCCGCGCTCGTGGTGGGCCTGCTCGTCGGCGCGTGGCAGGGCTTCTGGGTGGCCTACGTCGGCATCCCGGCGTTCATCGTCACGCTCGGCGGCATGCTCATCTTCCGCGGGCTCGCGATCGTCCTCGTCGGCGTCACGCTGGCGGGCTTCGAGCCGGGATTCGTCGCGATCTCCAACGGGTCGGTCCGCAACTTCCTGGGGTACATCGCCGGTCGTGACGTGGTCACGCTCACCCTCGGCGCGATCGTCGTGGCCGCGCTGGTGCTCACGCAGCTGCGCGCCCGGGCGACCCTGCGCAAGCACGAGCTGCAGACCGAGCCGCTCCCCGCGCTGATCATCAAGCTGGGGCTCTTCGCCCTGCTCGTCGGGTTCTTCACGTGGGTGCTGGCGGGCAGCCGCGGCGGCACGCCGATCGTCCTGCTCATCGTCGGCGTGCTCATCGTCGTCTACTCGTTCGTCACCCAGCGGACGGTCTTCGGCCGCAACGTGTACGCGATGGGCGGCAACCTGCAGGCCGCGATCCTGTCCGGCGTCAACACCAAGCGGATGAACTTCCTCATCTTCGTCAACATCGGCCTGCTCGCGAGCGTGGCCGGCGTCGTCACCACCTCCAAGGCCGGTGCCGCCGTCGCCAATGCGGGCAACATGTACGAGCTCGACGCCATTGCGGCCTGCTTCATCGGCGGCACGTCGGTGTACGGCGGCATCGGCCGCGTCTCCGGCGTCATCGTCGGTGCGCTGGTCATGGGCGTGCTCAACATGGGTCTGTCGATCATCGGCACCGACCCGGCCTGGCAGTCCGTGATCAAGGGCCTCGTGCTCCTCGTCGCGGTGGCGTTCGACCTCATCAACAAGCGGCGGTCGGGCGCGACGGTCCGCTGACCTCCTGCCGGTCCGCCGGCAGCCACGGTGCCCCCGGGTCCCCCACACCGGGGGCACCGTCGTGCCCGGGGCGGCGCAGGTCGCCCCCGTAGGCTGCCGGGATGACCGATCCGGGGCCCGGCGCCGTCACCCTCTGGATCGGCACGTACCCCGACCCGGCCGGGTCCACCGAGGGCGTCTGGGCGGTGCCGCTCGACCCGTGCACCGGCGCGCTCGGCCGTCCGACGCCGGTCGCCCGGACCCCGGTCCCGTCCTACCTCGCCCCCGCGCCCGACGGCCGGACCCTCTTCGCCGCGGGGGAGACCTCGCCGGGCGCCGTCACGCGCTTCGCCGTCGGGGCCGGCCCGACGCTCACCGAGCGGGAGCGCGTGTCCTCCGGCGGCGCGTCCCCGTGCCACCTCCTCCTGCACCCCGACAGCAAGGCCCTGTACGTCGCCAACTACGCGAGCGGGTCGGTCGCCGTGCTGCCCCTGCGCACGGGAGCGGGCGGCGAGACGGAGCTGGTCGGCGGCGTCGCGCAGGTCTTCGAGCACTCCGGGCGGGGGCCGGACGCCGGCCGGCAGGAGGGGCCGCACGCCCACTCGACGATCCTTACGCCCGACGGCGCGCAGCTCCTCGCGCTCGACCTCGGCACCGACGAGATCCGGCGCTACCCCGTGCGCCCGGACGGCCTGCTCGACGTCGGCGGCGTCGCGGCGCGGCTCCCCCCGGGGGCCGGGCCCCGGCACGCGGCGTGGGGACCCGGCGGCCACCTCTACGTCGTCGGCGAGCTGGATGCCGCGGTGCACGTGCTGCGCTGGGACGGCACCCGGCTGGACCCCGTCGGCCGCGTGCCCCTGCCCGGCC
>JAEZAR010000346.1 GCA_023430425.1 Actinomycetes bacterium
GTGCGGCCCGTCGCACCCGCCGACGCCGCCCTCGACCGGCGTCGCGCACGGGGGAGGAAGCGGGACGGCGCCACCCGACCAGGGTAGGGCGCACTACGCTCGTGCGGCGGCGGGCCTCGTGACGGCCGGGTGCCGTTGCCGTGCCAGGACGTGGAGGTCTCGTGGTGGCGTGCCGGGCACGGCGCGCGCCGAGCGGCGACAGCGGGAGGACGGATGACCGGCGACCAGCGGCTGCGCTACGCCTACCTCGGGCCGGCGGGGACGTTCACCGAGGCCGCGCTGCGCCAGGTCGCGGCGCCGGACGGGGCGGAGTACCTGCCCCAGGTCGACGTGGTCTCGGCGATCGAGGCGGTGCGCTCCGGCGAGGCGGACCGGGCCGTCGTCGCCATCGAGAACTCGGTCGAGGGCGGGGTGACCGCCGTGCTCGACACCCTCGCCACGGGCGACCCGCTCGTGATCCTGCGGGAGATGCTCGTCCCGGTCTCGTTCGTGCTGGCGGCGCGGCCGGGCACGGCGCTGCCCGACCTCCGACGCATCTCCGCGCACCCGCACGCGTGGGCCCAGTGCCGGCGCTGGCTGCGCGCGCACCTGCCCGACGTCGTCCACGTGCCGGCGACGTCGAACACCGCTCCGGCGGCCCTGCTCGCGGGCACCGACGAGCCGCTCGCCTTCGACGCCGCGCTGGTCCCGCCACCCGCGCTCGAGCACTACCCCCTCGCGGTGCTGGCCACCGACGTCGCGGACTCGTCGCGCGCGGTGACGCGGTTCGTGCTCGTCGGGCGGCCGGGGAGCGTCCCGGCCCGGACCGGCGCCGACAAGACGACCCTCGTCGTGCACCTGCCGAGCAACCAGGCCGGGGCGTTGCTCGAGATGCTCGAGCAGTTCTCCACGCGCGGGGTCAACCTGTCGCGCATCGAGTCCCGGCCCATCGGTGACGCCCTCGGCCGCTACTCGTTCTCCATCGACGTCGAGGGCCACATCGCCGACGAGCGGGTCGCGGAGGCCCTCATGGGCCTGCACCGCGTGTGCCCGTACGTGCGGTTCATGGGCTCCTACCCCCGCGTCGGCGAGCCGCACGGCGACCTGCGCCCGGGGACCTTCGACGCCGACTTCCAGGCCGCCGCCGCGTGGGTCGACGCGCTGCGCGACGGCCGGGCCACCTGACTCGCCCGTCGGCGCGGCCGGGCCCACGGGCCCCCGCCGGGAGCGGCTACGCCGCTCGCGGAACGCCGGGAGCGGCTACGCCGCCGCGGGGTCGTCGACGCGGACGCGGAGCGAGCGCGGCTCGACGCGCGCGGCGATCTCGAACGCCCGGCCGATGATGTCGCCGTCGACCTGCACCGCCTGGGCGTCGCGCAGCCGGACCCGCAGCTCCTTGGCCCGTGCGTGCTCGATCCGGCCGACCTTGTTCGGCATCTTCGTGCGGACGCCGAAGCGCTGGAGGGCGACCTCGCCGAACAGCTGGGTCCAGCCGAGGATCCCGACGCGCGTGTCGATGGCCGCGACGTCGAGCCACCCGTCGTCGAGCACGGCGTCCGGCAGGAGGACGACGCCGCCCGGCAGCTTGCCGCAGTTGCCGATGAGCACCGACCGCAGGCGCACGTTGAACCACGGCGACTCGTCCAGCGACATCTGCAGGCGCAGCCGGCGGGCGTGCAGGTGCCGGATGCCGGCGACGAAGTAGGCGATCCACCCGACCCGGGCCTTGAGCTCCTCGTCGGTGTCCGCGACCATCGCCGCGTCGAACCCGACGCCGGAGATCACCAGGAAGATGTGGTCGCGAGCGGTGGCGCCGGCGTCGGGCGGGGTCTCCTCGGGCTTGGCCGCCGCCGGGTCGGCCTCGGCGATGTCGTCGGAGACGGCCGACTCGTCGCGGATCACGGTGAGCCAGCCGACGTCGATCATCCGGTCCGAGCCGGTGAGCGCGATCCGCAGCAGCTCGTCGACGTCGCCGAGGGGCAGGTCGAGGTTGCGGGCCAACAGGTTCCCGGTGCCCTGGGGCAGGAGTGCCATCGCCGCGTCGGTGCCGGCGACGCCCTCGGCCACGGCGCGCACGGTCCCGTCGCCCCCGACCGCCACGACGAGCTGCGCGCCGCGCTCGACCGCCTCCCTCGTCTGCCCGACGCCGGGGTCGTCGGCGGTCGTCTCGTACCACATCGGCTCGGGCAGGTACCGGGCGGCGCACGCCCGGACGGCGGCGTCCCGCAGGGCCGGCACCCCGGGCTTGGTCGGGTTCGCCACGAACGCGACCAGGGTGTGCGCGACGTCGGTGTCCTGCGTCGCAGCGGTGCCTCGGCTGCCGGGGGCGCCGATGGCGGGCGGGATGGGGATGCCCCGCCCCCGCAGGGCGCGCCGGTTCTGGACGGCGAGGAACAGCGCCCCGCCCGCGAGCAGCACGGCGACCACCGCCGCGACGGCGACCCACCCGCCCCACGTCATGGCGACACCGTAGAGGGGGGACGCCCGGACCACACCCCGATTCGCGGTCGATACCCTCGGGGGGTGATCGACCTGCGCCTGCTCCGAGCCGAGCCCGAGACCGTCCGTGCCAGCCAACGCCTGCGGGGCGACGACGTGTCCCTCGTCGACACGGTGCTCGCCCTGGACGAGCGGCGCCGTGCTGCGCTGACCCGGTTCGAGCAGCTGCGGGCCGAGCAGAAGACGATCGGCCGCGACGTCGCACGTGCGACGGGGGAGGAGAAGGCGGACCTGCTCGCGCGGGCGAAGGCGCTCGCCGACGACGTCAAGGCGGCCCAGGCGGAGGCCGACCGCACCGGCGGGCAGCTCGACGAGGTGGCGGCCCGGCTCGGCAACGTGGTGATCCCGGGCGTGCCCGGCGGCGGGGAGGACGACTACCTCGTCCTGCGGGAGGTCGGCACCCGCCGGGACCTCGCCGCCGAGTACGGCGCGGACTTCGCCGTGCGCGACCACCTCGACCTCGGTGAGCTGCTCGGCGCCATCGACACCGAGCGCGGCGCGAAGGTGTCGGGCGCGCGGTTCTACTACCTGCTCGGGGCGGGCGCGCGGCTCGAGCTGGCGCTGCTCACCGCCGCGCAGGACCTCGCCGTCGAGGCGGGCTTCACGCCGGTGGTCACGCCCACCCTGGTCAAGCCCGAGATCATGGCCGGCACCGGGTTCCTCGGCGCGCACGCCGACGAGGTGTACCGGCTCGAGGGCGACGACCTGTACCTGGTCGGGACGTCCGAGGTCGCCCTCGCGGGGTTCCACGCCGGGGAGATCCTCGACCTCGCCGACGGTCCCCGCCGGTACGCGGGCTGGTCGACGTGCTACCGCCGTGAGGCGGGCTCGTACGGCAAGGACACCCGGGGGATCATCCGCGTGCACCAGTTCACCAAGGTGGAGCTGTTCAGCTTCACGAGCGTCGACGACGCCGAGGCGGAGCACGAGCGGATGCTCGCGCTGCAGGAGCGGATGCTCCAGCTCGTCGAGCTGCCCTACCGCGTCATCGACGTCGCGGCCGGCGACCTCGGGTCCAGCGCCGCCCGCAAGTTCGACTGCGAGGCGTGGCTGCCGAGCCAGCAGCGCTACCTCGAGCTCACCTCGACCTCGAACTGCACCACGTTCCAGGCGCGGCGCCTCGGCGTCCGCGAGCGCACGGCGTCCGGCGAGACACGAACGGCGGCGACGCTCAACGGGACGATGGCGACGACGCGGTGGCTGGTGGCGATCCTCGAGAACCACCAGCAGGCGGACGGGTCGGTCGTGGTGCCCGCCGCGCTGCGGCCCTACCTGGGGGGTCTCGAGCTGCTCACGCCCCCGGCACGGGCGCGCGCCTGATGGCGTTGCCGGCCGACGACGCGCGCGCCGGCGTCGACCCGCGCGCCGGGCACGACCCGCGCC
>JAEZAR010000174.1 GCA_023430425.1 Actinomycetes bacterium
GCCCTGGACCATGCTGCGGCGGCTGAGCGGGCGATTCATCATGGCTTGCGAGAAGTTCACGAGTGGTTCCTTTCCTGAGGACAGGTGATGCGATCGTGTCCTGGGGCCTTTGGTAGGCCGCAATGACCTGGTGTGGGGACACCTCGACAGGAGGCCGGCAATTACTGCCCGTCGAGGGTGGTGAGGGTGAAGCGGTTCTGGCCAACGAGATTGGCAGCAGGATCGTCGGGATTGAGCCAGACATTGCCCAGGCCCGCGACATATGACGAATAGTACGGCTGTTGGGCAATCAGGAAGCCCGGAACCTCGTCGGCGAGGATCTGCTGGGCCTGGAAGTAGAGTGCAGCACGCTCCTCAGGATCGGAGGCAGTGTCACCTTCGACCAAAAGGGCGTCGAATTCTTCGTTCTGGAAGCCCCAATGGTTGAGGGTGCCTTCGGACCCCCAGCGCAGCGCGAGGTTGGCCGGGTCCGGGCCCTGTGACCCGGCAAGCATGCCGAGCTCGAAGTCGCCGGCGGCAAGCTGCTCGTCCCAGGCGGCAAATTCGAGGGTGACGATTTCGACGTCAATCCCGATGGCGGCGAGCTGTTCCTTGATCACGGTGGCGGTGTCCGACAGGAGTTGCCAGCCACTGAAAATGGTCAGCCGGGCGCTGAAGCGGGAGTCACCGTCGAGCGGGAAGCCAGCTTCGTCGAGGAGGGCGTTGGCGCCGTCGATGTCGAAAGCAGGGGCGGTGGCATCGGGGTTGCTGGCCCAGGCGATGACGGTCGGGTAGTAGACGTCCTGCGATACGCCGTAGCCACCGAACGCCGAGGCGACGATCTGGTCGCGGTCGATGGCCATACCGACGGCGCGGCGCACGTCCGGGTTATCGAACGGCGCCTGGGCGGTGTTGAACCCAACGTAGAGCGGGTTCGGGTAGTTCTTCGGGATCGTGACGAAGTTGGGGTCGGTTTCGAGCTGGGGCAGGTTGGTGGACGGTACCCCATCGACCATGTCGATTTCGCCGTTGAGCAAGGCCTGAACCTGGGTGTTCTGGTCTGGAATCACCTGCCAGATGAGTTTCTCAAGGAAGGGGCCTTCACCGAAGTAGGACTCGTTGGCCTCCAGCTCGATCGTCTGGCCGGGGGTGTAGGAGACGAACCTGAATGGTCCGGAGCCGATCGGGGCCATGTTGGCCGGGTTTTCGGTCCAGTCGGTGCCGTCGTCGTAGATGTGGGCCGGCAGGATCATCACGCCGTACCAGGAGAGGAAGCCGATGATGGACGACGATGGGCGGGACAGGTTCAGCACGGCGGTGTGATCGTCGATCACGTCCACCGATGCGAGGGCGCTGATGAGGGCCGCGGCGGTCGACGACGGGTCGGCGATGATGGCTTCGAGCGACCACTTGACGTCGTTGGCGGTGACCGGTTCACCGTCGTGCCAGGTGGCGAGGGGATTGAGGGTCACGGTGATGGCGAGACCCTCGTCCGACACCTCATAACCGGTGGCGAGTTCCATGACCACGTTGAAGTCGTTGTCCAAGGAGAACAGCGAGTTGTAGATATTGCAGGCGATGGGATAGAGATTGTCATCGGCCACGGCGTTCAGGTTGAACGAAAGTGGCTCGCCGGTGATGCTGAGGATGACGGTGCCCGAGAGGGTCTTGGCGGGGATTTCGCCGGAGACCGGGGTCTGGGCTGTCATCGACCTGGGGAACGTCATCGAGCCGATCATGGCGGCGGTGGCGGCAATGCCGGCTGAACCCTGGAGAACCGCCCGGCGACTGATCGGGCGAGTGGCCAGTTTTGACGTGGGGACGTGCATGAAAGAGGTTCCTCAACGCTACAGCGTGTGACTTTGCTGACGGGAAAAATCAGGGACCCTGCCTGGGAAACGGCGTGATTCAGTCAGTGGCGGACGCGCGCTCGAGGTATTCGGCGGCGGCCAACACTGCGCCGAACTGAACGCCGACCAGCTTGCGAATGGGAACGGTGCGGAAATCGAGCTCGCTTTCCAGCTGGGCGCCCCAGCCCTCGAAGGTGTCGCGGGCGGTGGCGAGTTCGCGGCGAATGGCGGGTGTGCCATTGCCGATGCCAACTTCACCTTCCAGCATCCGCACGATGAGACCCTGCCAGCACAGCCGGAAGAATTGCGGCATGAGCTGGCTGCTGAACAGTTCGGCCTGGGTGGCCGGACGGTCAGTATCGGGATTGTTGATGGCCCAGTTGCGCTCGGCCTCGGTGTCGCGGCCCAGTTCGTTTACCCA
Organism: Actinomycetes bacterium; assembly: GCA_023430425.1. Next base: position 2,251 of record JAEZAR010000174.1, read on the forward strand.
CCAGTCGACGGTGCGACGGAAGGGTGAATCGACGGAGAGATCGCGGACCACGGCATTCCACTGGGCCCGCATGGCCTCGCGGGATGCCTGCTGCTCGTCGAGCGAGGCGAGGATCGCTTCACGGCGGTTGGTGGCAGTTGGGGTCTGGTCGTTGACGCGCGGGTCGTCGAAGTAGGCGACTTCCGTAATGATGTTGAAGGTGTTGTAGGGAAGCGCGTACTCGAAACTGGAAGCGCCGGATTCGCTGGCACCCGGGTTGCCGCCGTTGGCCTCCAGGTAATCGTAGGCGTGGGCGGACGTGAGCAGCGGGAAAATGGCGTCGGCCAGCGGCGTGGCCCACGGAACCTCGGCTTCACCCATGGCCAGCGGCAGGTCTTCCCAGGCGGGCAGGACGTGGAGCGTGTCGAACAACTGCTGGTCGCCGCCGGAAGTGTAGTAGTAGACGCCGCTGAAGCCGGCGT
>JAEZAR010000190.1 GCA_023430425.1 Actinomycetes bacterium
GCGCCGGCTGAGCGCCCGGCGGGGGGCCGGCAGCGGTCCGTCCACGGCGCCGGGGCGGGTCCGGGCAACCGGGCGAGGCCTCCGCGCGTCGGACACGACATGGGGAGTCTCGCGCAGCGCCGCCGGATCGTCGTCGCGGCGTCGGCAGGGGCGGTGCTGGTCCTCGCCGGCTGCGCGGCGCCCGACGCGACGGCGCCCACCCCGGACCCCGCAGGCCTGCTCGACGCCTACCTCGCCGAGCTCGCCCACGGCGTGGACGACGCCGCCTGGCGGGAGGCCGTCGCCGACGCCGAGGCGCTGATCGCCGCGTGCATGGCCGAGGCCGGCTTCGAGTACCACCCGCTCGCGCCCCCACGGGGTGTGTACTCCTTCCCCGCGGTGCTCACGCCGGAGTACGCGGCCGTGCTCGGCTACGGCGAGACCACGCACACGCTCGGGCCGGACCGCCCACCGATGCGTTTCGCGTACCAGGAGGGCGACGACCCGGCGCAGGGGTGGAACATCGGCTACCTGAACCGGCTGTCCCCCGAGGCGCAGGCGGCGTACCTGACGGCGATGCACGGTCCGGAGCCTGCCGGCGACGACCTCGAGGCGATCGAGGCGGCGTCAGCGCTCGGCTGCACGGGGCGGGCCCAGGCGGAGGTGTACGCCCGCGTGCAGCCGCCGCCGCGGCACCAGGAGCTCATGGACGAGCTCTGGGCCGCGCTCGGACGGATCGAGTCCGACCCGCGCGTCGAGGCCACCCTGCCCGCGTGGGCCGACTGCATGGCCGACGCCGGCTACCCGGGCCTCACGGTGCTCGACGACGCCCGCACCCTCGTCAACGACCTCGCCAACGCGTTCGAGGCGCCCGCCGACATGTCCTGGGAGGAGCTCAGCTCGGCGTTCGGGCCCCGGATCGCCGAGCTGCAGGAGGCGGAGATCGCGATCGCCGTCGCCGACACGACGTGCCGCACACGGGCCGGCTGGTACGCGGCCCGGGAGGAGGTCGAGCCGGAGGTGGAGGCCCCGCTGCTCGCGGCCTACCGGAGCGAGCTCGACGCGATGCTCGGGTGGCTGCGGGAGCACCGCCCCGACGCCGACCCAGGCGGCGCGGACTGACGCGGGACGCAACCCGGCGCCTGGGCGAGGCGTCGTACGAGGTGTGAGCGAGCCGAGCCCGTGGTCCGTCCGTCCGTCAACCGTCCTGCTCGGGTGCGCGGTCGCCGCCGTGGCGCTGACCGCGTGCACGGGCCCTTCCGCGTCGCCCGACCCGGCGCCGTCGGGGGCGACCGTCCGGGAGACGGCGAGCCCGCTCGACCCCTACTACGCCGAGCTGTGGGGCGACCGCTCCCAGGGCGACCCCGACCCGTGGGCGCTGCGCGCCGAGGAGGTCGTCGCTGCCTGCATGGCCGAGCAGGGCTTCGAGTACCGCATCGACGAGATGGCCGGGGTCGGGGTGACCCGGCGGCCCGACGGCCACGGGACGGTCGCGTTCGCCGAGCAGTACGGCTACGGGCAGTCGATCCCGTTCGTCGACGGCGACCTGCCGATGCTGTGGAACGAGGTCCCCGTGGGCGAGGGGCGCGCGTGGAACGACGCGCAGCGCGAGGCGATGTCGCCGGAGGCCCGCGCGGCGTACGACGTCGCGATGGACGGCGTCTACGCCGAGGCGCACCCCGACTACGAGCCGTTCCACGACGACTACGACCCCCAGCTCGCCGGGTGCCGCGGCCGTGCCTACGCGGAGGTGTTCGGCGACGGGATGGTGGGGCCCGCCGAGTTCGCCGACGTCAAGGCGGCGGTGGACGCCGTGTGGCGCCGCGTCGAGGAGGACCCGCGGGTGGTCGAGGCGCTGGGCCGGTGGAGCGCCTGCATGGCCGACGCGGGCCACCCCGGACTGACGACCTTGTGGGACGCGGAGGGCCTCGTCGGGACGGTGATCTTCGCCGAGTGGCAGGAGGAGTGGCTCGACCAGACCGGGACGGACCTCGGGGTGACGAACTACGACGTGGTCCGCGAGCGCATCCCGGACGGGCTCGCCGAGCTCCGGCAGGCCGAGGTGGAGCTCGCGGTCACCGACGCCCGCTGCCGCGAGGAGTCGGGGTACCTGACCACGCGTCAGCAGGTCGAGGTCGAGGTCGAGCAGGAGGTCGTCGAGGCGTACCGGGAGGACCTCGACGCGTGGGTGACGTGGATCCGGGAGAACCGTCCGACCGGATCGTGAGCGCGGACGCCTCGCGCGCGCGCGCCGGGCAGACTCTCCCCGTGTCCAATCCCCGTCCCGCCGATGTCGCCGCCCTCGCCGCACACGTGCGCGATGCCGCCCCGTGCCTGGGGACGGTCCGGCTGGTCTGCGTCGACGGCCCCGCCGGGTCCGGCAAGTCGACGCTCGCCGCCGCGCTGGCCGCGCGGATCGGCGAGGGCGCCGTCGTCGTGCACCTGGACGACCTGTACGAGGGGTGGGCCGGCCTGGGCGGCGTCTGGGACCGGGTGGAGGAGCAGGTCCTCGGCCGGCTCGAGACGGGCGCGCCCGCGCGGTACCAGCGGTACGACTGGGTCGAGGGCCGCTTCGCGGAGTGGGTGGACGTGCCGGTGCCGGAGGTCCTCGTGCTCGAGGGCTGCGGCAGCGCGCCCCGCGCGGTCGACGGCCGGGCGGTGCTGCGCGTGTTCGTGGAGGCGCCGCCCGAGGTCCGGCTGGCGCGGGGGCTGGAGCGCGACGGGGACGGGATGCGCGACCACTGGGTCGCGTGGATGGCGGAGGAGGCCGCGGAGCACACGCGCGAGGACACGCGGGCCCGCGCCGACGTCGTCGTGGACGGCACCGCTCCGCTGCGCTGAGCCGCGTGCGAGGGTGATGGCGTGGAGACAGCGCCCGACGCCGCATGGCTCGGCGGCCCGGTGCTCGAGGTGGCACCGCGCCTGCTCGGCGCCCTGCTGACCACGTCGCTGCCCGACGGCGTCGTGACCGTGCGCCTGACGGAGGTGGAGGCGTACGACGGCGAGGCGGACCCCGGCTCGCACGCCTTCCGCGGACGCACCGCCCGCAACGCCGTGATGTTCGGCCCCGCGGGGCACCTGTACGTCTACCGCCACCTGGGCCTCCACGTGTGCGCGAACGTCGTGACGGGGGTCGAGGGGCGCGCCTCGGCCGTCCTGCTCCGAGCGGGTGAGGTCGTCGAGGGCCGCGAGCTGGCCCGGGCACGGCGGAACGTGCGCGGCGTCGCCCGCACCGACGTGGACCTCGCCCGCGGCCCGGCCCGGCTCGCGGACGCCCTCGGCATCACCCTCGACCACTACGGCACGGGTC